>JBDTTY010000112.1:0-7388 GCA_040007975.1 Betaproteobacteria bacterium
AGGCGGTCAAGGCGCTGCAGCAGCAGGGCCGGATCGTGGCGATGGCTGGCGACGGCGTCAACGACGCGCCGGCACTCGCACAGGCCAACGTGGGCATTGCCATGGGCACCGGCACGGACGTGGCGATGCAAAGTGCGCGCATCGTGCTCGTCAAAGGCGATTTGCGCGGCATCGCCAAGGCGCGGGCGCTGAGCCAGCAGACCATGCGCAACATCCGCCAGAATCTGTTCTTCGCGTTCTTCTACAATTTCATCGGCGTGCCCATTGCGGCCGGAGTTCTCTATCCGTGGTTCGGCCTGTTGTTGAGTCCGATGATCGCCAGTGCGGCGATGAGCTTGAGCTCGGTCTCGGTCATCGGCAATGCGTTGCGGTTGCGCCGGGCCAGTCTGTAGGGTTGAAATCCAAGCACGATAGGGCGCCGAGGCTACCTGCGGGTCGTTACTGATAGCATCGGTAGCGCAGGTAGTCTCGAAACGTTCGACGCTTTTATCCGCCGTTTGAAGGGAGATTGTTCATGTACGGATTCAGTACGCAGTTGAAGTTGCCGTTCGATACCGCCGTCGCGAAAGTAACCGAGGCTCTGAAGGCAGAAGGCTTTGGCGTGCTCACGGATATCGATATCAAGGCAACGTTGAAAGCCAAACTCGATATCGAACGCCGGCCGTACCGAATTCTTGGCGCGTGCAATCCGCCGCTCGCGCACCGCGCCATCGACGCCGATCCCGATATCGGCTTGCTGCTTCCGTGCAACGTGGTCGTGCGCGAAGAGGACGATGGGACCATCACGGTTGCATTCATGGATCCCGAGGCGGTGTTGAAGTTGGTCGACAAACCGGAAGTGCAAGCCATCGGCAAGGAAGTACGGGCACTTCTCCAGCGCGTCTGCACCAGCCTCAAGGCTTGATTCCAGAGCACCGCGCAGCTCGGCGGCGGTGCGTGGCGGCTAGCGTGCAAGGCAGGAGTACATTGCTGCATGGACCAACTCGCGGCACTCGACGCGCTGGGCATCACGTTGCCGAGCACGGCTTACATCATCGGCGCCGTTGCCTTCGGCGTCATCGGCTTCGTCGCGTATCGGTACAGCAAAAAAATGTCGCGTCCGGCATCCAAGTGGATCGGCATCACACTGATGTTCTACCCCTACGCGATTTCCCAGACGTGGCTGCTGTACGCAGTGGGTGTCAGCTTGTGTGTCGGCTTATATTTTTCGGCGCGCGCATGATGCGGTCGTCCTTCGCGGACGATGGGCGCAAATGTGTCAGCCCCCGGTCCGGCGAGGGCGACCATCGCGAAGGAAGCGTACACCTATAGCTACCCACGGGTGGACAACTACCGCATCCAATGCCGCCACTACGTGGACAAGTACAATTCCAATTTCAAGGCGACCTGGAACCACGTCAAACATATTCACAACGCCTGTACGCCGGCCGATACGACGGTGCAGACGCCCAACTCGGACACGCGCTATTCCTGGATCTTGGATCTGCGTGCTGAGCGAGGCGACCCTCAAGGCAAGCTGCACCAGGATCGGCGTCGGTGCGCCATGAGCTTGGACCCTGCCAAGCTCTCGCCTGAAGACCAAGCCAGAGCTGATCAAGGCGAACTGAAGCGAATCCGGAAATCGCCTCTTCCGGCGAGGTGTCCAGGATCGAGAATGCTTCGGGACTTGGCAAACTCATAAGCATATTAATTTGTATCCACAGCACCTTGCGTTGAGAAATAATTTTTTCGTTCCGATTCACAATCTCGGCCCCTAAGACAGGACAATCCCATATGCACGTCTCAAGAACCTCTTTCATCGCCGCGACCATGGCCAGTGCCGTGGTCGCGCTGCTTTCCAGCGCGACCGCCTACGCCCAGACGAGTGGGGCCGTGCCGTTATCGCTCACCACGCCCAACAAGGTTGAGTCGCGAATCGGCACGCTCGAGTTCAAAGATGGTCAGCCAAGCAAGGCGACGCTCGACAAGGTCTATGACCAGCTGGACTTCCAGCACGCGACGCGCGCGTTTTCGGACACGCTGCAAGGCGTCAGCATTCACGCGGTCCGCAAGGGTCTGCAGAGCGTTGGCGTGAAGGACAACGAGGTGATCGTCTTCTCGGAGCTGATGGATTCCAAGTCTTTGTTCCTGACGCCCAACGCTGACACCATTTACATCATTTCCAGCTTCGACCTCTCGAAGGGGCCGATGGTAGTGGAAGTTCCGCCGGGAGTCCTCGGTACCGTCCAGGATGCCTGGTTCCGCTGGATCATCGACATGGGTCTGCCCGGACCTGATCGCGGCGAAGGCGGGAAATATCTGATCGTGCCGCCGAACTACAAAGGTCCATTGCCAGAAGGGGAATTCAACGTCGCCCACTCCAAGACCATCCACGGCGTTTGGTTCGCCCGTTCGTTCATCGCGAACGGGAATGATCCCAAGCCGGTGGTCTAACAGATCAAGAAGCTCACCAAGGTGTATCCCTACAAGGCAGGCGGTCTCGGCACACCGATCGCCGAGTTCCTGGCGGGCAAGGCCAAGCTTAGCGGGATCACCCCGCCGCCGCCGACCGTGTTCCATGAAGGCAGCGGCAAGGTGATGAACACCATTCCGCCAAACGACTTCTCGTATTTCGAAATGTTGAACGAGGTCGTGCAGCAGGAACCGGCGACCAGCCTCGACCCCGAGTTGATGGGACCAATCGCCGCCATCGGGATCGTCAAGGGCAAGCCCTTCGCGCCTGATGCGCGCATGAAGTTGATTCTCACCGAAGCACTGAAGGTCGCCAACGCGACCTCACGCAGCTTGTTCATGAGTCCGCGCGATCGCAGCTGGTACTACTACGCCGATGGCAACTGGCAGAACATGCTGTTCGCCACCGGCTACGAGTTCGAGACGCCGATTCCGCTGATCACGCCCGAGGGAGTGAAGCCTTTCCCGACGACCGGGTACCGCCAACTGGATGCGCGTCGTGCGTTCTTCTATGGTGTCACTGGCATCACGCCCGCGATGGCCATGCGACTGCCCGGCATCGGTTCCACGTATTTGTGGACGATGGTCGATGCCCAGAAAAACTACCTGGATGGCGCCAAGACCTACAAGGTGACTTTGCCGAAGGACATCCCGGCCGAGAAATTCTGGTCCTTCACGGTTTACGACACGATGACCCGGTCGATGCTCGACACGCCGCAACGCTATCCGCGCGCCGGCAGCCAAAGCTTCCCATCGCCAGCCGCAGAGCCAAACGCTGACGGCTCGACAACGATCTACTTCGGGCCAAAGCAACCCGATGGCGTGAAGCGTGGTAACTGGATCCAGACCATGCCCGGGAAAGGCTTCATACCATGCCTGCGCCTCTACAGCCCGCTCGAGCCCTTCTTCGCCAAGACCTGGCGTCCGAGCGAGGTCGAATTGGTGATGTAATCGCATTTCGATTGTGAAAAAACGTGGACCGGTTCCTACTGGAATCGGTTCACGCATGCAAACGCGAAAAATCGCAGGCCTTTGAGGATATCTCGCGATCTGACTATGGTTCGGTTACTCGCACGCGATGCGCAGGAGCGACCTACCGTGGGCCCCTGCGGAAGCACGAAATAGCTCCCCACCACGATCAGGGCTGCACTCACGAGGAAAATGGGCGGCACCGCCTCGCCAAACATGATCGATCCCGCCGCCATGCCCACCAATGGCGTTGCCAGAAGGAACTGCCCGGCAGTCGCTGCGGGCAGTTGCTGCAACACACGACTCCAGCTCCAGACGGCGACCGCCGTGGGGATCACGCAGTTCCATGCCAATATGATCACAAGGGTAGGCGTCCATCGCGTCACTGCAGCATGCTCGAAGACGAGCGCCAGTACTCCGAGGACCACCCCGCTGCAGATCAACTGAAAGAAAGCCTGGGCCAGGAAGGGTGTGGTCAACGGCCGCCACCGGTGGACGACAACACCAATCCCCCACGACCAGGCAGCGCACAGTACGAGGAACGCACCGAGAATGGACGAGTTGCCAAGCACTTCGGGATTGACGAACAAGGCGAGCCCCGAGGCACCCAGCACAATGCCAAGCCAACGCCGAGCCCCGATGCGATCCTGCCCGGAGATCGAAGCGAAGAGAGCGGCCCATATGGGCATGCTGTAGACCATGACCACCGTACGCCCAGCCGGAATGTAGAGGAGCCCCAGGCTCGCGAAACCGAGTACACCGGCGTACTGAAAAATGCTCGATGCAGCCAGCCGCCTTGCCTCGCCGGGGGCAGGCCGCAAGGACCGGATCCCCAGCAGCATGGCAATGATCGCGATCACCGCTGCACCACCGAACAATCGCAGCGTCGAAAATGTGAGCGGCGCCATGTCACGCAGCGCGAGTTTCAACAACGGATAATTGGTGCCCCAGGCAAACACGATCAGCGCTAGGTGCGCGATCGTCGAACCCGTCACCTTGCCGTCTATGGGATGCATCGCACCCGATGTCAATTAGAGCCTCAGGCGATCACGAAGCTTGTAGTAGCTCGCCACTACGTTCATGGCGGGGATGCGCAGGCCGTGCATGGGAATCGGCCGAAATGCAGGCTCGCTCATTGGCCCCAGTGCTGAGCGCTCCCCGAGCGCATAGCGTGCGATGTGCTTCCCCAGCAGAGTGGTCAGCGCCACCCCGCGGCCTCCGTAGCCGAGCGCAAAGAACACACGGTCTCCGACCGCGCCGAGGTGCGGAAAGTCGTCCATCGTCACTGCCACCATGCCGGACCAGCGATGGTCGATCGCGGTGTCGCGCAGTGTGGGAAACGTGCGACGTAGGTGCCCGATGAGCCCGTCGTAGATCTCGGGCGATTCCCTGCCCGACAGCGAGCCACGTCCGCCAAACAACAGGCGGTTCCCCGGCACGAATCGAAAATAATTGACCAGGTGCCGAGTGTCGGTGACGAGATGGCCCTGCGGCAGGATCGTTGCACGCAACTCGGGCGACAGCGGTTCGGTCGTCACCACCGATGTGGAAACAGGCACGATGCGGCGCGCGATGTTCTGCTGAAACTCGAACAGGTCGGTATATCCGTTGGTGCATACCAGCACCTGCTTGGCGGTGATGGTGCCGTTGGGGGTTACGACCTTGACGTTGTCCGTCCCGACCTGCAGTGAGATCGCCGGGGTCTCGCCGTACATGGGGAGGCCACGTCCGAGCAGCGCCTTGGCAAAGCCGCGCGCGTAATTGAGCGGGTGGATCCCCGCGGAACGCGGGTCGAGATACGCGCCGTGGTAGGCGTCCGTGCCGAGCAATTCACCCGTTCCGCGCGCATCCATCACCGTCGGAACACGATCGTTTGCACGGGATGCAAGCCACGCGCAGTCGCGCTCCAGTTCGGCCAGGGCTCGCGAACCGTTGGCGGCGGTGATGTGCCCGTAGCGCTTGAACTGGCAATCAATGCCGAGTTCCTGCACGTTGCGCTCCAGGCCGTCGATGGCTTCGAGAATCCATCGATAGAGTTCAAGCGCTGCAGTGTCGCCAAGCGTTCTGGCCAACGCAGACCACGATTTCTTGTAGCGCAGGACCGCCATGCCGCCGGTGCGTCCGCTCGCGCCCCAGCCAGCATCGCTCGCGTCGATTACCACGCACGGCACGCCACGTTGCGCCAGCTCCCACGCTGCGTTCAGGCCCGTGAAGCCGGCGCCGATGATCGCGACATCGGTGACGAGGTCACGGTCCAATGGTGGCATTGCGGGCGCCGGCATGCCCGAGCTCGCCCAGATTGACGGGGCGTGGGGGCGCCCAGGCACGCCTAACGCCGCACGTACGGCTACATTCTCAGCATTCATGAAGGAAAGCCCAGCCGATCCTTGATACGGTAATAGGTGATCGCGGCAGCCGCCATCGGCTGTCGCAACGGATATACCGGCACGCGTCGAAGCGGCGTGATTGGATAGTCGATTTGGTTCCCGTCGATCCCCAGTGCCAGTTGCGCCATGGCCTCGCCAAGTCCGACCGCCAAGGCTACGCCTCGGCCTCCGTAGCCGATTGCGGTCCAGAGTCCGGGTGCGAGCGCATGCAAGTGCGGCAGATCGTCGAGAGTCATCGCCACGCGGCAGGCCCACCCGTGCCGCCACTGCACGCCCGCCAATTGTGGAAATCGATCCAGCGCCGCGCGGGCGATCCTTGCCACGGAAGCGGAATCGAGGCTGTCGGAGAAGGGACCGCGCCCTCCAATCACAAACCGGCCCTCGGGATCGATCCGGTAGTAATACGTAATCTTGCGGGTCTCGCTGACCCCGGCACGCGCTGGTAGCACGCACGCGGACAATGCGGGCGTCAATGGATCGGTGGCCAGCTGTGCACTGTTGACGTTGACGATCGATTGCATCGCCGCCGGCCACAACCGATCGGTATAGCCATCCGTGGCCATAATGACCTGCTCTGCGTCGACGTCACCATGTTCTGTTGATAGCATCCAGCGATTCATCCCGCGCGCGGTGGGACGTTCGAGCGACCGCACCCGGCTGTGCTCGTACAACGATGCCCCGCTGCGGGCCGCGGCCTGCGCGAGTCCGCGGGTGAACTTCAACGGGTGTACCGCGCCAGCCGCGCGCTCCAGCATGCCGCCACTGTGAAAGTGACTGCCGGTAAGTTCGGCGACACGCTCGCGGTCGACAAACTCCACATCGCCCCCGAACTTCGCATTGACCTCGGCGCGCCGCTTCAGATCATCGCGCGCCTTGGGCGAGAACGCTCCCTGAATCCAGCCGTTGCGGGTGGGGCTGCAGGCAATCCCGTGCTCGGCAATCAAGGCGAACGTGCGATCTGCCAGTCGATGGGCGAAGTCGAGCATGCGCTGACCACGCTCTGACCCGAATCTGGCAACGACGACATCCGCCCGCGGCTTCAAACCGGGCACGACCTGCCCACCGTTGCGACCCGACGCGCGGCCTCCGATTTCCCCGGCCTCCAGCACGCATACCCGCGCGCCACGCCCGACCAGCGCCAGCGCCGCGGAAAGGCCGGTGAATCCGCCGCCGATCACGGCGACATCGCAGCGGACATCGCTGCGCAGCGGCGGATATTCTGGCGCTGCATCGGCGCTCGTCTCCCACGAAGTCCGGACAGCGTCGAACGCGGCGCCGCCGGCACTCATGTGCCACCCATGATCAGGTTCGGCAACACTAGCGCAATGCTCGGCCACCACGTCAGGACCACGACCCCTGCCAGCATGCAAAGCCAGAATGGAACCGATGCCACGGCCGCCTGCGCCAGCGTCACTTCTCCGCCGGTGATTGCAGTGAGCACGAAGAGGTTCATCCCGACCGGAGGCGTCAACATGCCGATCTCGATGAGGACGGTGATAATCACTCCGGTCCAAACTGCGTCGAAACCCGCCCCCATCATCACCGGATAGACGATCGGCAAGGTCATCAGCAGCAACGAAA
>JBDTTY010000113.1:0-7383 GCA_040007975.1 Betaproteobacteria bacterium
CGCCGAACAGCAGCAGCTTTTCGGTCAGCGTGGTCTTGCCGGCGTCCGGATGCGAAATGATCGCAAACGTGCGGCGCGTGGCCACGTCGCGAATCAGGTCGGCGGGAAGGTTGGGCGTGTTCATCGGTGCGGAAATGAAAAGCCGCCGGCCGAATGGGCAGGCGGCGATTGGGATCACACGATTATACCAATCCGGCGCCATCCGTAGGCGAGGCGTAGGCGAGGCTTCAGCCTCGCGTGGGACTTGGCGGGCGTTTTGCTCGCGAGGCTAAAGCCTCGCCTACACTACTGTCTCGCGTACGGGACCACTATCAGGACCGCGCGTACCATGGCGCCTCAATGACTGCCCGCTCTCCCCGCCTGATCGCGCATCTCGATATGGACGCCTTCTATGCGTCGGTCGAGCTTTTGAAATATCCGGAACTGCGCGGCAAGCCGGTGGTGATCGGTGGCGGTCGCCGCCATCAGCCTGAGGTGTCTCTCGACACGGCCACGGGGGCCACCCAACGGACGTTTGCCACGCTGCGCGGGTATGTCGGTCGCGGCGTGGCCACCACGGCCACCTACGAAGCACGGGCACTCGGTTTGCATTCTGCGCAGGGACTGATGAAGGCCGCTGCCATCGCGCCCGATGCCATCCTGCTGCCAATGGATTTCGACGCCTACCGCCGCTATTCGCGCTTGTTCAAGTCCGCGGTGGCTACGATCGCGCCACACATCGAAGATCGCGGCATCGACGAGATCTACATCGATCTGACCGACGTTTCGCTGCCGGGCGCGCGAATTCCGGCGGCGGCTATCGAAACGGGCTTTGATCTCGACAGCGACATCGTGGACGCCATCACGGCCTCGGAACGCGAGACGGAAACCGAAGTGGATGCATGGTGGCGCGCGCGCGACGTGGCCAAGGCGCTGAAGTCGGCGGTGCGCGACGCGACGGGACTGTCCTGTTCGATCGCAGTGGCGCCCAACAAGCTGCTGGCCAAGATCGCGTCGGAACTGGACAAGCCGGACGGGTTGACGTTGCTGCGGCCCGAAGATCTCGCGACGCGGATATGGCCGCTACCCGCCAAGCGCATCAATGGCATCGGCCCCAAGGCCGCGCTGAAACTGGAGGAACTCGGCATCCGCACGATCGGCGAATTGGCGCAGGCCGAGCCGGCATGGTTGCTCGAACACTTCGGCCGCAACTATGGTGCGTGGCTGCACATGGCCGCGCACGGCCGCGACGATCGCGAAGTGGTCACCTTGAGCGAGCCGCGTTCGATCAGCCGTGAGACGACGTTTGAACGCGACTTGTCGGCGACGCGCGACCGCGACGAGCTTTCCGCCGTATTTACGGATCTTTGTACCAATCTCGCAGCTGACCTTGTGCGCAAGCGTTATGCGGGGCGCACGATCGGCATCAAATTGCGCTTCGACAATTTCACGACGGTCACCCGCGATCAGACGATCGGGTTGCCCACGCAGGACGCGGCGACAATTCGACGAGCGGCGGGTGAGTGCTTAAAGCGTGTCCCCCTCGAGCGCAGAATTCGCCTGCTGGGCGTGCGGATGGCAACGCTGACGCCTGCTGTTCCGCCACTCAATACCGGTTAAGATTGCGCCGCAACGAGGTTCCAACAGCACCACATAGACGCGGCTTCAGCCGCATGACCCCGATCTAGCATTTTCATCACCAACCCGAATCGTCATGCCCACCACATCCCCGTCGGCCCGCTTTGGCAGTGGCAAATCCGTGCGACGTGTCGAGGACGACAGTCTCCTCACCGGTCGCGATCTTTTCTCGGACAATTTTTCGTTGCCCGGGCAGGCGCATCTCGTCTTCCTGCGCTCGCCGCATGCGCACGCGCGATTTGCGGCACCCGACATCGCGGCTGCGCGATCGATGCCAGGCGTGTTGGCCATCGTCACCGGTGCGGATCTGGTGCGCGCCGGCGTGAAGCCGTTGCTGATGTCTGGTGACTTCAAGCGCCCCGATGGCTCGCGTACGGCGGCGCCGCCGCAACACGTGCTGGCGGTTGACACCGCCCGTTTCGTTGGCGAAGCCGTGGTTGCCATCGTGGCAGAAACGCGCGAACAGGCGCGCGACGCGGCCGAAGCCATCGATGTTCGCTATCAACCGTTGCCGCCAGTCGTTGGCGTTGTTGCGGCCACCAAGGCTGAAGCCCCGCTCGTGTGGCCCGCCGCGACCGGCAACATCGCATGCGAAGCGCGCCACGGCAGCGCGGATGCGACGGCAGCCGCATTTGCGCGCGCCGCGCACGTGGTCGAGCTCGATATCGTCAACCAGCGGGTGGTGGCGTGCACGGTCGAGCCGCGTTGCACGTTGGCCGAGTTCGACACCACGACCAAACGCTTTACGTTGCGCGTGAGCTGCCAGACACCGACGGGCTTGCGCGACGAACTGTGCAACGAAGTACTCGGTATTACTCCTGATCAGATGCGCGTTGTCGTCGGCGATGTCGGCGGGGGCTTCGGCATGAAGACCACGTTGTACGCGGAAGACGCGCTCGCCGCGTATTGCGCGCGGATGTTGACGCGCCCGGTCAAATGGACATCCGAGCGGATGGAAGAGTTTCTCAGTGCCACGCACGGCCGCGATCTGGTCAGCGAGACGGCGTTGGCACTCGATGCCGAGGGCCGCATCCTGGCGCTGCGCGTACATTCACGTGCCGATCTCGGCGCCTACGCCACGCCGGCCGGGGTCGTGATCCAGTTGCTGATCGGTCCGTGGGTCTCCACCAGCCTGTACGACATCGACACGATCGATGTGCGCATCGCGGGTGTGCTTACCAACACCACACCGACGGGACCGTATCGGGGCGCGGGCCGACCGGAAGCGATTTACACGATCGAGCGCCTGATGGACGCCGCCGCGCGGCAGACGGGCATCGACCCGATTGAGCTGCGTCGTCGCAACATGATCAGGCCCGCGCAATTGCCGTACAAAAATGCGATGGCCAAGACCTACGATACCGGCAATTTTGCGGCAGTGATGGATCGCGGAATCCAGCACGCGGACTGGAACGGCTTCGACGCGCGCGCCGCGCAATCCCGAGCGCACGGCAAGATTCGCGGCCGCGGCATGGCCACTTTCATCGAGTGGACCGGCGCGGACGTGTTTACCGAAAGCGTGACGGTCACGATCGGTGTCGACGCCGAGGGCCACGACATCATCGACATCTTCTCCGCCACGCAGGCCATGGGCCAGGGACTGGCCACCACGTTTGCACAGCTGGCGGTCGACGTTTTCGGTGTCCCCATCGAACGTATTCGAATTTCATTGGGCGACACCGATCGCGGTACGGGTTTTGGCAGTGCGGGTTCGCGTTCGTTGTTTGTCGGCGGCTCGGCCGTCCATGTGGCGTCCGAGAGGACGGTGAACAAAGCGCAGGAGCTTGCCGCCGACGAACTCGAGGCTGCGGTGACGGACATCGAATATCGCGAGGGCGCCTTTCACATCGCGGGGACCGATCGCTCGGTGGGTCTTTTTGATCTCGCGCGCAAGCAACCCGATGCGCGCATCGTGCTGCAATCGACGAGTTCGGTGCTCGATGCGACATGGCCCAACGGTTGTCACATCTGCGAGGTCGAGATCGATCCGGATACCGGCGCCGTAGCGGTCGATCGCTATTGGTCAGTCAATGATGTGGGTCGCGTGGTCAACCCGCTGATCGTGATGGGTCAGCTCGAAGGTGGCGCCGTGCAGGGCATCGGGCAGGCGTTGTGCGAGCAGGTGGTCTTCGATCCGGACTCCGGTCAACCGCTGACGGGAACCTTTCTCGACTATGCCGTGCCGCGCGCCGACATCGTGCGCCACTTCGACATGACGATGGACGAGTCCACGCCATCGACCAACAATCATCTTGGCGTGAAGGGCGTGGGCGAACTCGGCACCATCGGCGCCACTCCTGCAGTCGTCAATGCCGTGCTGGATGCGTTGGCACGCGCCGGTGTCGGCCCGTCGCTGGAGACATTGCAGATGCCGCTGACATCGGAGCGCGTCTGGCGGGCGTTGCAACACGCCTAGACGAGGCCGTAGACGAGGCTTCAGCCTCGTTGGCTGGTGCGCGAGGCTGAAGCCTCGCCTACGGGGAGTGGCGCACGAGGTTGGACAATTGGAGTCTGACCCTAATTGTCGACGCCTACCGCCGCCCGAATTTGCGCCAGTAAAACAGCATCGCGGCGCCGCCCACGAGGCCGCCGAGGTGTGCAAAATGCGCGACGCCGGACTGCGTCCCGGTCACGCCGAGAACCAGTTCGAGCACCGCGTAGATCACGACGAACAAACGTGCCGGAATGGGCACAGGCAGGAACATCAACATCAACTTGTTGCGCGGGAAGTAGACGGCATATGCAAGCAGCAGGCCGAACACGCCACCTGATGCGCCCACCGTCGGATAGAAGCCGCCGGACAACTGCGCGAAGATGAGCTGCACGATCGCTGCCGCAATCACACATACAAAGTAGTAGCTGAGGTACCGACGCGTGCCGAACACAAGTTCCAGCGCACTGCCAAACATGTAGACGGCGAACATGTTGAAACCAAGATGCAGGATATCGCCGTGCAGAAATCCGTAGGTCACCAGTTGCCAGGGTTGAAAGCTGACCTGCCCACCGCTGATTTGCGCCGCGCCTAACGGCCACAGCGCAAACGGGATGGCCAGCGACGCCACGGCGGTTTGCAAGAAGAAAACGGCAATATTGGCAACGATCAGAGCGGTGGTGACGGGTGGCATGGGGGCAGGACGCGGCGTCCGGTAGCACTGGAAGGCCGCTATTGTGACCGATCGGGAACTTGGCCGGCCCGCGAGGGGTCATTACTTGATGCGCCCGCCGCCACTCGGCGGGTTTTAGCTGTTGCGCGTTGAATCCGAGACCCCAGCTGACTGTCATGCCCCGTCGTCCACTCGCCCGCATATTGTTCATTCGCATCGTTGTCGGCCTGCTGGTCGTCGCCGGCCTGTCCACGGGATGCGCCAGCCTGGAGCAACGGGAGCGCGAGATGACCTTCCGTGCCGCGAAAAGCGACGCCGGTTGGTACGGCGGCGTCCCCGATGGCGTGCAGGAAATGTATTTGCCCGTCAGCACGGCCGCGGAAGCCCCGCGTATTCACGCGTGGTGGTGGGCCGCCGCCGACGCCAATGCGCCGGCCGTATTGTTTCTGCATGGGGCGCACTGGAATCTCACCGGGCATGTGCGACGCATGGAACAACTGCATCGTATGGGCTATGCGGTGTTCGCGATCGACTATCGCGGCTTTGGCAAGAGTGATGGCGATCTGCCCTCCGAAGCGATGGCCTACGAGGACGCGCGTGCCGCGTGGTTGTGGATGGCAAAGCGGCAACCCGACCCCGCACGTCGACTCATCTTTGGCCATTCGCTGGGAGGAGCCATTGCCATCGATCTCGCCGCCAGCATGTCCGGTCATGGTCCACAGGCCCGGGGCCTCATCGTCGAATCGTCGTTTACCACGCTGGCCGACGCGGCCAATGCACTGACGTTTGATTGGCTGCCTGCCCGGCAGATTCTCACGCAGAAGTTTGACTCGCTGGAAAAGATCAAGTCGGTGGACATGCCGGTGCTGGTCGTGCATGGCATCCGCGACCGGTTGTTGCCCTCACGCTTCTCGGAATCGCTGTATCAAGCGGCCAACGGGCCGAAGAAATTACTGCTGATCGAGAACGCCAGTCACAACAACAGCATGTGGGTGGGGGATGTGGAGTATCAGCTGGCAATCGGGGACCTGTTCGGATTGCCTGGGGCCGCGCAGGCCACGGCGCCGTCAAGGCCGCGGTAGGCGTGCGCGTAGGTATAACCGTAGACGAGGTTTCAGCCTCGCGCGGCGTCGAGCGAGGCTGAGGCCGCGCCTATCGGCACCGGCGCGCCAGCACGTGGAAATGTCGAGTTGTGCGGTCATCGTCTCCGGCGCTGTAACGAAAGCGCCCGATGCGGCGACGACAACGTACACGGGCTTGGGCATTGGCTGCTGCCGCCAGCGCGGCCCGCGACGTCACCGACAACCACCCGACCCACTATCAGGAGCACACCATGAATCGATTCACCACGTTGGCATTGGCAGCTGTCATGTCAATGGCGGCCGGCGCCGCTGTCGCGCAGGACGCGATGAAAAAGGACGCGATGGCCACCGAACCGATGAAAAAGGACGCGATGGGCAAGGAAGCGATGAAGAAAGACGGCATGGCCACCGAGCATATGAAGAAAGATACGATGGCCAAGGACGCGATGAAAAAAGACGCGATGGCCACCGATCACATAAAGAAAGGCGCGATGGGCAAAGACGCGATGGCCACCGATCACATGAAGAAAGACACGATGTCCAAGGACAGCATGAAAAAGGACGCGTTGGCGGATCCGATGAAAAGGGATGCGATGGCCGCCGAGCCGATGAAGAAGTAAGCTGGAGTGAGGTTGATCGGGCCGCGGAGCGGCGGCCCGATCCTTTTTCCCGCAACCGCGACCATGGCGTGACCGCCATTAACCTTGGGCGTTGGCTATTCCAGTTCGATCGCGTCGCTGATCGCAGCAATACCCGCCTTGGCGCAGACGTCGTCGTTGTCACCGCCCGGCGCGCCAGACACGCCGATGCCCCCGACCACGGACCCCTTCGCGCGGATCACCAAGCCGCCACCCACGGCGACGACAGTGGGCAACGCGCGAATGCCGCTGGAGGGCTTGCCGGCCTGCGTGGTTGCGGCAAGCTCGGTCGTGTCGATGCGAAAGCTGACCGCCGTCGCGGCCTTGCCGATCGCGGTGCCCGTGGTGTGGTTGCCGGCCAGGTTGTCACGCAGCACGGCGAGCGGTTGACCTTGGCGGTCGACCACGGCCACGGCTACCGTGTACCCATCCTTCTGACAGCGGGTGAGCGCGGCCTGCGCGGCATCATGGGCGGCGAGTGTCGTCAGCGACGTCGTGGTGGTCAGCAATTTCTGCCCGAGGGAAGGCGTCGACCAGACAATGGTGGCGGCCAGAGCGACGGACAGTGCGCTGCGGGGATTCATCGACTCATTCTCCTTGGGCGAGGCTAGCGGGCCCGACGCCCATGGGCGGCGGTGCGAGATGAACGATCTTGCGGAACAGATCGTCGAACCCTTTGCCGGACGATACGCCATGGAGGGGATCGGCATTGGACGCAAATGCGGCGTCGATGTCGATCCAGTCCTCGGGATGCAAGTGCTTTTGCGCCAGCGGAAACACTTCCATCTCCTCCGAGCGCATGTGCTGCCGCTCGAATTCGACGTAAGCCTCCGCGAGGGAGGCAAAGTGGGCGAATTCGCCGTCACCGCCCTGCTGGTAGCGGGACAGCGCCTGCTCGAGTTCTCGAATGCGAAGGGCACCGGCTCGATGTTCCGATTCCAA
>JBDTTY010000114.1:0-7373 GCA_040007975.1 Betaproteobacteria bacterium
TGAGCAGGCCTTCGATGGCATCGCGTGCCACCGCGTCGTCATCGATCAGCAGCACCGGCAATGCTTCGAATCGGACCGGCGCCAACAGCGGTGACTGCACCGACCCGCTCTGCCGCGCCGCCGTTGCCCGCGGCGCCGCGATCGTGAAGATGGAGCCGCGCGACGGTACCGAGCGCACGCTGATCGTCAGCTCCAGCAGGCGGACGAGACGATCGACGATGGCAAGGCCAAGGCCCAGCCCCTTGCCGCCGCCATCCGGTGTTCCGGCTACCTGATAGAACTCCTCGAAGATATGACTCTTTTGCTCCGTCGAGAAGCCAATGCCGGTATCCCACACCTCGATGGAAACGTTCGGACCTCGAACCCGCGCCGCCAGGATTGCGCCCCCCTGCATCGAATACCGGATCGCGTTGGTGCACAGGTTCTGCAGAACGCGCTCCAGCAGCATCGGATCGGTCCTCACCCACAGCGCAGTTGGCCGCACGCGCAACCGCAATGCCTTCTTGTGCGCCGTTGGCGCAAGCGCTTGCTCGACGCGATCGAACAGCGGTTGCAGCGCAAATTCGGTCGGCTGCGGCGCCACCGCACCGGCGTCAAGCTTGGAAATGTCGAGCAATGCTTCGATCAGGTCGGATACCGCGGCACTGGATGCGGCGACCTTGCCGATCAACTGGCGGCGGGTACCATCGTCAGGCGCTTCCTCCAGCTGTGCCACGAACAGTCCAAGCGCATGCACGGGCTGGCGCAGGTCGTGACTCGCCGCGGCGAGAAAGCGCGCCTTGGCGCGATTGGCCTCCTCCAGTTCGTGCGTGCGTTGCGCCACCTTCTGCTCCAGTCCCGCATAGGACTCGCGCAGCTTTTGCGCCATACGGTTGAACTGGTCGGCCAGCGCCTCCAGTTCGTCACCTGTGTGAATCTCCACGCGCTCATTCAGATGTCCGTCGCCAATGCGTCGGACGCCATGCTGCAACGCGCGGATTGGCGTGGTCATGCGCCGCGCCAGAAAAAGGCTGGCCATGCCTGCCAGGACGATGCTGATCAGGAACAGGAACGCGGTGCGCGCAAGCGATGCAAACATCGGCGCAAACGCCTCACGCAGCGGCTGTTCGACGATCACGTGCCAGCCCAGCGGCTCGATCGTCGCATGCGCGGCAATCGTGCGCGGGCCGCCGTCAATGCTGGCGATGACCGTCGGTTGCGGGGCACTGGTCCCGGCGCGCTGTGCCAGCGCGGCGCGAACGGCCGGAACGTCTGCCAGATTCGTCATGCGCAGCGCCATGCCGGGATCCGGGTGCACAATCAAGCCGCCACGCGCGTCTACGACATAGGCCTTGCCGCTCTCCCCGATGCGCATGCCTACCACCACGTCCGACGCGAACTTGAGGTTGATGTCCGCGATGACAACGCCGTCGTCGGGACGGTTGCCCGCGATCGACATTTCGAGATAGGGCTCGGACAACTTGCGAAAATGGATATCGCCGAACCAGGTCCTTCCTTCACGAACTGCCGCAAATGCCGGATCGCTCGACCGGTCGATGTCGCTGCCCAAGACGTCGCGCGACACCCGCGAAACGCGCACCCGCTCATGCCCCGACGCATCCAGCGACGCGGCATCGCTGATCGACGGCGCAATGCGCAATAGACGCAGCAGCTCAATGTGGCGCGCCTCGAGGTCCGGCGTACCGCCAGTGCGGCCGGAGACCACCGCCCCTTTCATCTGCAGTTCCACTGTCTGGAGGAACTGTTCGATGCGCGAAGCGGCGGACCGCGCGTACTCGCGCTGCAGTTCGTCCACCAGCGCGCGAGCGTCCTGGTAGGCGAGCCACGCGCCGATACCGCCACTGACGATCAATGCGAGACTCAAGAGCGCCGCAAGGATTAGCGTGTAGCGACGAAAGAGTCCGCCGCCGCGATCGGGGCGCATTACTCGATGACCTTATCCGCTCGCAGGATCACGGCCGGTGGGACCACGATGTCCAGTGCCGTCGCCGTCTTGAGATTGATCACCAGCTCAATGTGCAGCGGGAGTTCGACGGGAAGCTCGCCGGGCTTCGCGCCCTTCAGGATGCGGTCGACGTACGTCGCGAGCCGCTGGAAAGTCTCCCGCACCCTTGCGCCATAGGACATCAGGTTGCCTTCCTCCGCAAACTGCGCCCAGCCGGACACGGCGGGAATGCGGTGCTTGAGCGACCATATGGCGATGCGCCCGCTGTTGCTGATGATGCTCTGGATCGGAAACATCACGACGGCTTCGCACCGGGTCTTCGGTATCGCGTCCAACGCGGTGCTCAATTGGGTGACGCCCGCCGCCTCGAAATATTCGATCTCCAGCCCCATCGCTTTCGCCACGACTTCCGACGCGCGCCGCTCGGCCTGGTCGCCTGGATGCTGCGCGTTGGCCACGATGGCGATTCGCTTCAGGCCCGGCATCATTGTCTTCAACAACTCGATGCGTTTGCCGACAAGTTCCAGAGCGAGGAACGAAATACCCGTGAGATTGCCCCCAGGATGCGCGAACGATTTGACGAATCCCGCCTGGATCGGGTCGCCACTGAATGCGAACACGATGGGAATCGTCGACGTGGCGCGACTGACCGGCAGCGCAGTCGGCCCCAGTGTGACGATGACTTGCGGCCTGGCAGCGACTATTGCACCCGCCAGCGTTGCGACGCGCGCGTTGTAGTGTTCACCCCAGTACGCGTCGATGACGAGGTTACGGCCTTCGACATAGCCAAGTTCACGTAGCCCCATGCTCAACGCATCGAGCAGCGGCTGCCCTTCCTCTTGCGTGCCGGGCGCGATCCACGCGATGCGAAAGGTTGAAGGCTGCGCAACTGCAGGCCACGCCACCGTGATCGCACCTGCGGCGGTTGTACCAAGGAAGCCGCGGCGACCGGTCATTCGAATGCCGGTTGGTTGGAGCTGATAAACAACGGGTCGCGACGATTAGTCACGCATACCACCTTGGTTGATGAGGCGGTGCGACATGTTTCGACGTGTCGCCGCCGGCGACGCAATGCCATCAACTCAGGGCGACTTGCGGCCAAAGAACGCCAGCGCTTGCGCCAATGCCGGCGCGTGCTGCGCATACTCGTCGAGTGGCGTACCGGCCCGCGTGGCAATCCACGCCTCACGCAGGCTGGACACGCCGGCGGTCGGACCGCCGGGATGCGCCAGTATGCCGCCGCCCGCCATGAACAGCAGGTCATCATTTTTCAGCGCGTTCCAGGTGGCCGGCACCGTGCCTGCCCATTGCCCGGAGGAAAACACCGGCAACACACGATCATCGGTACCGTCGCTCAGCGGTGTCTGGCAGTTATGTGCCGATTCGATCACCTCGCTGTCCGGTTGTGCAAACTTGCCCTGCAGTCCATGTACGTGCATGTGATCGACGCCGGCAAGACGCCACAGCGTCTGGTAGGCCTGAAAGGACATGCCGAGCAGTGGGTGCCGAGAGAGAGCGCCGAAGCCATTGCGATGCGCATGCAGCGCAAGCGAGGATTCGCGCCGCAGCGTCTGCACGGCGGACATGCCGCACCAGTTCACGCTCACCATCGCGCAGGTGCCGCCTTCGCGGTGGATCAACGCCGCGTGACGACGCATCGCGTCTGTTTCGTCGGTGATGTTAAACGCCATCATCACGTTTTTTCCCGTGCGCTCGCGATGCAGCCGAATCCGAGCCATCACGGCGGGCACGCGCTCCGCCAGCGGTGCGTGCGCTGGATTGGCACAGACTTCATCGTCCTTGATGAAATCCACGCCGGCCGCGCACAAATCAGCGACGAGTTGCGCTGTTTGCTCGACAGATAGTCCGACATTCGGCTTGATGATAGTGCCAATGAGTGCGCCGGTATCCACGCCGGTGGCGCGGCGGGTTCCCGCAATGCCGAGTCGGGGCAGCTTGAACTGCCGCCGATACTCTGCCGGCAGCGTCAGCTTGTCGAGACGAATTCCGGTGACTTCACCCAAGTCATACAAGTTGCCCGCGACCGTAGCCGCAAGCGTGGGCAGATTGGCGCCGATGTTGGCCGTCGGAAACGACACGCGCAGTCGCGCCCGGCGCCATGGTCCGGTGTGGTGATGACGTTCGAAAAATGCGCTGGATAGACTTGGCTGCGCGACGGATTCGAGTTCTTCGACCGACTCGACCACGGCGCGTGCGCGCTCCCGCAGCTCATCCGTCTCGCCGTCCACCCGTGCATACGTGCCACAAGACTGCTCGCCGGCCAGGACTTCTGCCACCAGTGCCGGTTCGAGCGGCGTTTCGATCAGGTAGGTGGCTTCGATCCGGTCTGGTTGCATTGATGTCTACGCCTGGCTAAGGTTGGGAAAGGAACGTATCGGGGTGCTGGCGTCCCAGTGATAGGATGACCGGCAAATGAGATCAAACATGCTGCCTTTGGGGCCGGCCACGTCGGAGATGTCGATCAACGTTCCTGAATGATATTCGGTATCGCTGCCCTAGCCCTAGCGCTGATCGGACAGGTTATCGCACGGTGAACAGCACTTCCATCTCGCGGCGCACCTTATATGCAAGCGTTGACGTATCCATCGTCACATCATCCCAGCATAGACTTTGACCCTTGCGCACCGGTCGCGCGACCTTCACGTTGTGCGCAAGGCCCAGCGGCAGGCCACGCATCTTGGACGAAGTCGTGGCCGGCAACAATTTTCCCCACACGGTATAGCCGCCCTCACCGTCCAGCATGTCGCCGGGCTTGAGATCGCGTTTGGCCGTGGCCACCACGTCGGCATTCCAGCACGTCGCCACACCTGTGGCCTCGCCGCGCAATGCCACGCTGGCCACCGACATGCCGACTTCGAGACCGATCAGATGCCAGCGCTTGTAGAGTGTGAAGTAGCGCCCCGACGGATCGGTGTGCGCGTTGTATTCCTCGAAGCAATGTTTGATGTAGTCGGTCTCGGCTTCCACGGTGACCCAGACACCCATCCGGATGTCGTAGGGAATCGCGCGGCCGTTGGCTTCGAGTGACGAGATGACCTCGACCATGCCTTTGCGCTCCAGCACACCGCCTTCGCTGATTGGACGCGTTACAAATGGAATGTCTTCCACACTGGCCGGCGGATACAGCAACCCGTTGCTGGGCACCGTCAAGCCGGTTGCATTGGCCACAGCGGTGGATTCGATCGACGGTTTCGAGCCATCGAGAAAGCTGTTGAACATTTTGGGGTTGAGCCCACCGCGCTCGGCCTGCTCGGGTGTCAGTCCGTAGTAGCCCCACACCGTCTCCGGAGTGGATTCGCAGAAATGCGGCAGCCACTTGTGACCGCGTCCGGCGGCAACCACGGGAAAGCCGCAGGTGCGTGCCCAGTCGACGAGATCGCAAATCAGCGCCGGCTGATCGCCGAACGCCAACGAATAGACGACGCCAGCATCAGCCGCCTTGCGCGCCAGCAGGGGCCCGCAAAACGCATCGGCTTCGACCGTGACGTTGACCACATGTTTGCCATGCGCGAATGCGTCGAGACAATGCTCGACAGCGGCGACGGGATTGCCGGTGCACTCCACGATGATGTCGATGTGCTGATGGCGCACCAGCGCTTTCCAGTCGTCACCGATGTGCGTCGCGCCGGACTTCACGGCGTGATCGAGACTGGTGGCACCGGCTTGCGCCGCATCCCAACCAACCCGGGCAAGGTTGGTGCGCGCTGCGGCGGGCGAGAGGTCTGCAATGCCCACCAGATGGACCCCGGGCGTACGTGGAATTTGCGCCAGGTACATCGAACCAAACTTGCCGGCACCGATCAAACCGATCCGCACGGGCTTGCCTGCCGCGGCGTGCTGTTGCAGTTGAGCGTAGAGGCTCATCGATCAGGCCGGTTGCCCGAGCACGTCGTCGGACGTTTCCAGCGCACTGGCCGGCACGCCATCCTTCCACGGCAGTTCGACCGGGTATTCGCGCACCAGGCAATCGTCGGGCAAACATTCGATGGCCGTGAAGTCGCGATGGGCAATGTACTCCGGACGCTTGAACCGCCGGATGTGATTGCTGACCGCACACAGACTCAGGTAGACACTCACGCGATTCCATGGCGACAGATTGCTGGTCGAGGCGTGAACGAGGCATGAGTGGAACAGGATCATCGAACCCGCCGGCCCCGTCGGTGACACGATGCCGCCGGGGATATAGCGGCCATCCGGCGCAAAACTGCCAGGACCGCCTCCGCGAGCGACCAGTTGCCGGATCAAATCGTGATCCACCGTCCACAACGGATAGCTGGTCGTGGTGACGTCATGCTTGGCATCGACGACGCCCTTCTTGTGGCTGCCCGGAATGAACATCAGCGGCCCATTGAACGGATTGACGTCATCCAGAAAAATGGCGACATTCATCGCGCGCTCGGTCGGCATCAGGTCGTCATTGCGCCAGGTGCCGTAATCCTGATGCCACTGCCACACGTCACCCTCAAACGCCATTTTGCCGTTGATCTTGAACTGGTGCATGTACAGCGCTTCGCCCAGCAGATCGGCCACCGGCTCGATCATCCGCGGATGGCGACCCAGTCGCGCAAACGGTTCGCTGACCATGTGCGCCGCAAAGTTCGTGCGCACCGCATCGGAGCCCTTTTCGCGGACGTTGTAGGCCGCGCGGCGCTGGTAGAGTGCCGGCACGGCTGCACTGAGCAACGCCGTTTCGGCCAGCGTAAAAAGTCCCGGGAAGAACAGGTAGCCGTCGCGGTCGAAATCCTCGCGCTGCTGTTGGGTAAGTTTCATCGGGATTGCCTCCTGCCGGTCGTGAACGCTGCTGCAGAGTTTACGCCGAGCTCGTCTCATGCTCCTCGACAGCGAGGCGATCACGAGATTCACGCGCACCCGTGCCAGCGGCATCAAACGCCCAGCATCTGCCCACCGTCGACGCTGATCGATTGCCCGGTGATCCAGCCCGCCATGGGCGAGGCCAGAAACAGCACGAGACTGGCCACCTCCTCCGGCTTGCCCAGGCGCCCGAACGGAATGCTTTTGAAGATCCGATCATAGAGCTCCGGCGACGACTTCTTGCGCTCGTCCCATACCCCACCGGGGACCTCGATCGAACCGGGCGCCACGCAATTGACCCGCACCCCACGACGCGCCAGTGCCGCCGCCTGGGACGACGTGTAGTGAATGACGGCCGCCTTGACTGCGGCATACGCTGCGGTACGCACCGACGGATGAAAACCCGCGATGGACGATACGTTGATGATGTTGCCGGCCTTCGATGCCAGCAGAAACGGTTCCGCCGCATCGGACGCTCGAACAGTCGCCATCAGGTCGACATTGATGCTGGCCGACCACGCCGCTTCGTCGTTGCCCGCGCCAAAGCCTGACGCATTGTTGACGAGCACATCGATGCCGCCCAGGACTGCCGCCG
>JBDTTY010000115.1:0-7335 GCA_040007975.1 Betaproteobacteria bacterium
GCCGGAATCGTCATCATTTCCGTGACGCCAAATTTCTTCACCCGATTCTACGACGAAGCCGGATTGGGTTTACAGGGCACTGTGGGGGTCTTTGGAACCGACGGAATCGTACGATCCCGGCGCGTCGGTTCGGAGTTCACCGTGGAGTCCGATGGCAGCGAAACCGCGCTGCTTGCGCGCGCGGCGTCCAGCAGCAGCGGCATCTACGATGCGAAGAGTGGAGCGGATGGCATCGAACGGCAGATGGCATTTAAGAAAATGCTCGACTATCCGTTGATCGTGACTGTTGGACAATCCCAGGATGAAGCCTTTGCGACACTTTATCGCGCTCGCAAACGCTACTGGTGGACGGCGGGTGTCGCCGCGCTGGTTATTTTCATTTTTTTTGCGGTCGTGACCGCGCTCGCGGTGCGACTCCAGCGCAATCGTTCCGAACTGAAGTTGCAGCAAAACTTCCTGCGTGCGCTCGTCGAAAACTTGCCGACGGGGCTGGCGGTGCGCGACATGCAGGGAGAATCGGGTCGATACGTCGTGTGGAACGAAGCCAATGCGGCGGCCTTGGGAGTCAGTCCCGAACGTGCCATCGGCCACACAGTAGAAGAGTTGATGGAACCCGAGGTGGCCGCGCAGGTCGCAAAACTCGACATGTCCATGCTGGAGAGCCCCATGGTGCAGGATCGTGTCGAAATGAAAGTTGTTCCAGGACGCGGTCGCCGCTTGATACACGTCGTACGGGCACCGATCTTCGGTCCCGACGGCGATGTGCAGTACATCATGGCGAGCTCAGCGGATGTGACCGACGAGCGTCGCCATACCGACCAGTTGCAACTGGCCTCGAAGGTTTTCGAGACCACCGCTGATGGAATCGTGGTGACCGACGGCGATGACCGTGTGGTGATGGTCAACGCGGCCTTCAGCAAACTCACGGGATTTGACGCCTCGGAAATGCTGGGATTCATTCTTGCGGAAACGCCTTTCCGTCCACTCGACCTGGCGGAATCCAGACTGCGGATGGCGCGGCTGCAAAGTGACGGATTCGTCACGGCAGAGGTCGCGCGCGTGCGCAAGGACGGCACGCCGTTGGCGCTATGGATAACCGCCTCCTGCGTGCGCGATGACGCGGGACAGATCAGCAACTATGTGCGCGTTTTCACGGATATTTCGCTGTTAAAGGCGACGCAGGAGAAGCTCGAGCAATTGGCAAGCTTCGACAGCGTTACGGGACTTCCCAATCGGCGGTTGTTGCAGGATCGACTGGACCAGGCGCTGCGCAGTGCCAGGCGGACGGGCGCCAGCGTCGCCGTGATGTTCATCGATCTGGACGGCTTCAAGAGGGTGAACGACACGCTGGGCCATGATGTCGGGGACCGCCTGCTGCGTGAGGTGGGATTGCGCCTGCAGGCCTGTGTCCGGGCCAGCGACAGTTCCGGGCGCTGGGGTGGTGACGAGTTCGCGCTGATTGTCGAGGGCGCAATCGCGGATGTGAAACTTGTGGGTACGAGGATCGTGGCGACATTGGCGCGCCCATTTTCCATTGCAGGGCACGAAATCCAAACAGGCGGAAGCATTGGCATCGCACTTTGCGCCGCCGGAAGCGCCGAAGCCTCCGTGCTCCTCAACAATGCCGATCTCGCCATGTTCAGGGCCAAGCGCAATGGCGGTGCCCGCTTCGAAGTCCATGTGGATCTGCCCCAGCCGTTGCCGGAATAAGGCTGCAACGACAACTTGCCGTGGTGGAAATTTTGCCGGCCTGCGGCCACGCATCCGGCGGGGCATTCGCAAGCCTCGCGCGCGTACTCCGGTACGAGCTAACATCTCGCCCATGGGACCACTGACAGGTGTGCGTGTACTGGAATTCGAAGCGATCGGCCCCGCGCCGTTTTGCGGCATGTTGCTGGCGGACATGGGTGCGGATGTACTGCTGGTCGATCGGGCTGCCGATCCGGGATTGGGATTGGATCGCGAACGCTGGAACGACGTGATGCTGCGTGGGCGACGTTCGGTGACGCTTGATTTGAAGCGCCCGGAGGGAGTCGCCACCGCACTTGAACTGGCCGGTCGTGCCGATGCGGTCATTGAAGGCTTTCGCCCGGGCGTGATGGAGCGGTTGGGTCTCGGGCCGGAGGTATTGCTGGCGAGAAACCCAGGACTTGTGATCGGCCGCATGACTGGCTGGGGGCAGGATGGGCCGCTGGCAGCGCGCGCCGGTCACGACATCGACTACATCGCGTTGTCCGGGGTACTGCACGCGATCGGGCGGTCCGGCGAGGCGCCAGTACCGCCGTTGAATCTCGTCGGCGACTTTGGCGGGGGTGGCATCTTGCTTGGCTTTGGCGTCGTCTGCGCATTGCTGCACGCACGGCAGTCGGGACAAGGGCAGGTGGTCGATGCCGCGATGGTCGAAGGTGCATCGTTGCTTACCACGATGTTCTGGGGCATGCAGGCGGCGCAGCGCTGGAGTGAAGTGCGCGGGGACAATATTCTCGATACGGGCGCGCCTTGGTATGACACGTATGCCACTCGCGACGGCAAGCACATCGCCATCGGTGCCATCGAGCCCAAGTTCTACGTCGAATTGCTGCAGCGGTTGGGACTCGCGAGCGAGGCATTGCCCCAACAATACGATCGCGCCGGCTGGCCGACGTTGCGCGCGCGATTCGCGGCCGTGATCATCGACAGGACGCGTGACGAATGGTGCCGCATCTTCGAAGGATCGGATGCGTGCATGGCGCCGGTGTTGACGTTCACCGAAGCCGCGGTCCACCCCCACGCGTTGGCGCGAAAGGCGCACGTCGACATTGGCAATGTCCGGCAGCCCGCACCGGCGCCGCGATTTTCTAAAACACCGGGCGCCGTGCGCAATGCGCCGCCGGAGCGAGGCGCGCTAGGTGCGGCGGCGCTTGCCGATTGGGGCTTCTCGCCCGCCGACATCGCGCGGCTTGCTGGATTGGGGCTCGGCATGGCGCCCCATTTGCCGTTTTCACCGCCGTAAGTCAGGTCGGGGCCGGCGCTGTCGGCTGCTGCGCCGCCGCTTTCGCCAAGGCATTCTGTCGTACGAGCTGCACATGCTCGCGCAATGTATAGCGCTCGCTGGCGTAGCTAACCGGCGTGGATATCCGGTATACCGCATGCTCGATTCGATCGAGATCGGCGAGCCATTGGTCGATCGGCAGTGGCGCCTCGCGGGTGGCGATCTCGCGTTCGAGAAAGGCCAATTCGCCATACCAACGATAGATGCGTGAACGTACGCGCCAGCGCATGATCGACGGCAGGTAGTTCGCGATCGGAACGAGCACGGCAAGCAACGGCACAAGAATGATCAACATCCGTTCGATCAGAGATGCCAGCCAGAATGGCATGATCCTGTACAGAAAAGTCGGGCCGAAGCGGCGGTGCTGATCGGCGTCGGCCGACACTGGCAGGTCGACGGGTGCGGTCCCCGGAAATTCGCCGGCCGCCTCGAACACGCCTTGCCCGCTGTGCACTTCGCGCGCGGCATCGATCAGCACGCTGATCAGTGCCGGATGCAGGTTGGATCGGGCCACCAGCATCGCCTTGGTGCCGACAAGTTCGACGTTGATATTGGGAATGTTCAATGCGAGATCGATCGTGCCCGTCGGCAGCGTCAACCGGGTCAGGAAGGGATACCGACGCTGATAGGCCTCGGCGCGGTCCATGGACACCAATTCCAGTGCTGGATCGCGCATGGCCTTCTGTACTGCGGCACTGGTCGCGCCACCGACGAAGAACGCCACGTCGATCTCCTTTTTTTGCAACGCCAGCACCGCTTCGTCGCCGCCGATGGGACGCAAATCCGCATCGCGCTCGTCGACGCCGTTGGCCTTCATCAACATGGTGGCAAGCGCGCGGGCGCCGGTACCCGGCAGGCCCACCGCAATGCGTTTACCCACCAACTGATTGACATGCACAAACGGATGTTCGTTGTGCATGAACATCCACAGCGGCTCGTAATACAGATTGGCCAACATTTCGATGTGACCGACGTCGGCGCCGGAAGCGGTCACAACACCGCCCTGCATGAATGCGATGTCCACTTTCGCGTGCGGATCGAGCAGAAGCTTTAAATTTTCATCGGCACCTTCGGTCATGCGCTCGACGACGCGAATGCCGACCTTGGCCAGGATGGTCTTGTAGCGCTGCGCGTACTGATGATAAAGCCCGGTCTCCGGGCCGCTGGCCAATACAACGGTGCGCGGCGGGCCGGGATTGACGAGCGATACCGTCAGCCAGATCGCCAGCCCGGCCAGTAGGGCCGTGAGCACCGCGAGTCCAATGCGCGTGCGCCGTGAAAGCTGGGCATAGTTTTCGAAAGCCATCTTTGTGCAATCAGCGCAACGGAATGTTGTAGTTCAAGTTCATGGGCACGCGAGGCTTAAGCTTCGCACAGGTGCCATGCCCGTGGTGTCAGCGATCGCTGCTTACCGTATGACTGGCAGCCCGGCGATGCGCTGACGTTCAGCGACGCGGGCAAGACTTTGCTCCATCGCACGCCTCTGGCCGGGACTCATGTCGCCGTTGCGGCGAGGACGCACCAATCCGGCATCGACGGCATTGGCAAATCGTCCTGCGTAGTCGGTGTCCGCGTGCGCGAGTTCATCGAAGCATTCAATCGCAAAGTCGCGAAACCAACCCGTGGATAGATCCGTGCAGATCCGATGCAACGCATACAGGTAGGCGTCAGCGGGGTTGCACGGTCGACCCAGCGCCTGCGCCGGAACGACCACGCGCTCGAGTGCGATGGCATGGCATTCCTCCCGCACGAGCCGGCCGCGATCAAGATGCGACATCCGTTCGAAATTGCGGCGCGGAATGATCGCCTGCGATCGATCGTCCTTGGCGGTGAGGTAGAGCGGCTGCTCGTAGTAGCAGGTGAAACGATGGAGGTCGTCGTGCTCGTAGACGCGAATGTCGTCGTGCTTGAACTCGCCGAAGAACGACTCGTTGGATGCGCGCATCGAAGCGCGATGCACCGGTGGTTTGCGCGCCTCGATCTCGCGGCGCAGCGCCACAAACGCCGCCAATTCGGCGGGTGAGATCGAGTTTTCCGCCACCACTGGGCGCAGCTGCTGAAATGCTTGCATCCGTATCCACCAGCCTTGCGTGTCGAACAGCAAGGCACGATGGATCAGCAGCAGCGATGCAAGCCGTGCACCGGGTATCGCCCCGGCGGGCGTGATGACGATATCGGCGTCGGCATTGGCCGCAATGAACATCGCACCGGGTGTTCCGGTGAGCATGACGCGTACCATGACCGGCGCCACCCCGCCGTTGAAATGAAACAACGCGTGACCGTCCACCATGTCGTAGTCCGCCTCCGCGCCATCAGCGGCGAGTTGCAGTCGCGAGGGCAACGTGGCTGCCGCAGCCCAGATTTCCCACGGCGTGTCGACGCCTGCGTCGCCGCGACCGTGGTGGTTCGCCGCACGAGCGCCGACGACAAGGCATGGCAGCGTGGAAAGCAGCGTTGCCTTCATCGTATCGCGCAGGGTGGGGAGATGGGCATGATCGTCGTCACGCAAAAATAACCTAGTGCAGCGGCTTGTCGTGCGCCTGGATGGCGGTCATCAGCACGACGGTGTCATCGCTGGCACGCGCAAAAAGATCGACCAGTGGCTCGAGATCGTCCATGTGCCGAATGGCCGAAAGGGCAGCGGCCATCGACTTGATCAAACGATCGGTGTGCACGATCGGGTGGTAGCCGGCAGCTTCGAGTTCCACGTTCATCATGAATCGCGCCAGGCGCCCGTTGCCATCGCGAAAGCCGTGCATGTCGACGATCGCAAAATACAAAAGCGCGGCGCGCCACGGGCCGGGTTGTGCGCGATCGTGGTGTTCGGTCAGCAGGCGCCGCCATGTGCCCGCCACGGCATTGGGCGGCGTACGTGCGACATGCGGATTGGTGCTGACGAAATTGGGGGTCGGTTTGACTTGGCCGGCCAGGAAATCGTCATCGTCGAGTCCGATGGCGGCGTGCCAGAAACGAAGTCGGGCTTCGCGCGCTGCCGGCGTGCGGGCCGGCGGCGACATCGTCCGCCGCAACTCGATGGCGCGCATGTAGCGCTGCAGTTTGCGAATGTCGGTAGCGTGGTCGGCTTCGGATTTCGCGGCCGCCGCATTGAGCAACTTCTGGGTGGCGAATACGGACTCCACGTCATCGCCGCGATGCAACGCAAAGTGCGCTTCGACGATCGGCCATAGCGACCCCGTTGGCAGACCGCGCGCAAAACGTTCGTTTTCGCTGGTCCGAACCGGGCCGCCCGTTTTTTGTGCCAGATCGCGAAACGCCGCCAGCTTGGCGTCGTCAAGCGGCAGAGTTGCATCGGACGTTGCACTCAATGCGTCGGCGAGCGCCGCATCGGCACCGCGCTCCACGGCTTGCGCAATGATCGGCGCCAGCCGGTCGTGTTCGTCGAAGATGGCCAATGCGGTGGTGGCATTGCGTTTTGCTTCGTCGGCCAGTCCCGGCACCGCCAGGGATTCGCGCAACAGCGCGCGAGCTTCGGTCAGTTGATGGCGCTCGATGTGCAAAGTGACCAGATTCTCGCGCGCGACATGAAATCGCGGATCGAGGGCAACCGCCTGCCGCAGCAATTGCTCGGCACTGGCTTCGTCTCCCAATTGTTTCTGGACGCAGCCCAGTTTGTTCAAAAGGTCGGCTGACTTGGGATACAGCTGCAATGCATTGGCATAGGCGCGCGCAGCATCTTCAAGATGATTGGCGACCCGCAGGATGTCACCGGCCAACGCATGCAGGTCCGGATACTTCGGCGCCAAAGCCAATGCCTTGCCCAGCGCATCCATGGCGGCCGGGGTCTTGCCATGTTCGCCCAGCAATGCCGCCAGCGCGCGCCAGGCTTCGACCGCCTGGGGTTGCGCCACCGTTGCGCCGCGGTACGCCTGTTCGGCCTCGTCAAGGCGGCCTACGGATTGCAAGCCGCGGCCGACATCGACCAGCAATGGCGCCTGTCCGGCATCGAGCCGCACCGCATGCAGCGTGTGCTTGAGGGTCAACGCGAGGTCACCTTTCATTTCCGCGACGCGCGCCAGCGCGATCCACGGCGTCGACGCGTTCGGATCCAGCTGGCTGGCGCGCGTCAATGCCTGATGTGCAACATCGAGCTTGCGACGGCGAAACGCGCTGATGCCGGTGGCGAGCATGATTTGCGGATGATCGGGCAGGTATCGCGCGGCATCGGCCAGTGCCTGACTCTCGTCGTCGTGGCGTTGCGCCTGTTGCAGCACCGAAATCAGAGTCAACCAGGCGCCCGCATTGGTAGGGGCGGCACGCGCAGCGGCGGCGGCTTGGGCAATGGT
>JBDTTY010000116.1:0-7321 GCA_040007975.1 Betaproteobacteria bacterium
CTTTCGGCATCATGCCGTACGGTACCGAGGCGATGAGCACGCTACGCATCGAGAAGGGTCACGTGGTGATCGGCCCCGAGGCGGATGGGCGCACCACCGCCGACGATCTCGGCATGGGCAAGCTCGTCAACGCCGCCAAGTGGTGCATCGGCAAACCATTGCTTGCGCGCGCCGCGCTGACCGCGCCGGATCGCTGGCAACTCGTGGGGCTCACTGCCCTCGATGACGCGCGCATGCCGCGCGGTGGAAAAATTGTCGCGGACCCGGATCACGCACCACCCAATCCGATGGCAGGACACGTGACGTCGTGGTGCTTCAGCCCGCATCTCGATGCGTGGATTGCGCTGGCGCTCGTCGCGAACGGGCGCGCGCGGCATGGCGAACTGCTGTGGGCCGTGTCGCCACTGGCCGAGGTCAAGGTGCGCGTGCGCGTCGGGCCGCCGTGCTTCATCGATGCTCATGGGGAGAGATTGCGTGTCTGAAGCCGGCACCCACGTTATCGGATCGACGGTACCGGGGCATTACGGACCGGCGGGGACGGACCTCGTCTTGCGCGAGGCGACCCTCGCCGCCACGTGGAACGTGCAGGGCGATCCCGCTCGCGGATCCCTCGTCACCGATGTGGCGCGCTTGTTCGATGTCGCGCTTCCGCTCGATCCCAACACCGCCACGTGTACCGCTGCGGTGGTTGCGATGTGGCTCGGTCCCCGCTCTTGGCTGCTGATCGCCGGTGCAGGCGGACCTGCCAATGCGCTGGTCGAATTCGACGCCAAACGTGATGCCCTCAACATGGGTGGTGGCGCGCTGTTCGACGTTTCCGCCAGTCGCGTCGCGTACACGCTCCGCGGCTCGAATGCCGCGACCGTATTGGCGCGAGGTTGTCCACTCGACTTCTCTGCACGCGTGTTTGCGCCCGGGCATTGCGCGCAGAGCATGTTCGGACACGTCAATGCATTGATCTACCGACACGCGGCGACGCCCGCCTTTACGGTGATGGTCGCGCGCAGTCTGGCCGTCGATGTGTGGCGAGGGCTTTGCGTCGCCGCGTCTGCTGACGGCTACGACGTGCAGGCACCTGCGCCATTTGATGCAGCTTCTGTCGCCGAGTGAGCCACCGATCAAACGCTGAATCTGCGCGTCGCAACGCCGGATTTCATCACCAACAATGCTCGCGCATTCCGCGCAGAAACCACCACCTCCTCGAAAGATCCGCAGGCACGGCCTGCAATGCGTGTCGTAGTGTTACGCTTGCATTCAAATTTGACGGATGAACAGATACGAATGAACGAATCAAATCGAATTCCGCGGGCCGATCAGCCTGCAAAGCAGTTTACGCAGGACACCTTCGTTTTCGACTGCCTGTCACTGTTCTACATTCTCGACGAACCCTGGGCGCAGCGTTGCGTGGAGGCCGGCGTCAACGCGGCCAACGTAACGTTCGCGGCCGAGGGCGAATGGGACGATACGGTACGCAGCATCGATTCGGGTCTCGAGAAAATTGCCAGCAGCCCTTACCTGGCCCTAGCCACCAACCGAGCGGAAATCGACGCCGCTCGAGCGCAGGGTAAGCTCGCGGTGATCATCGGCACGCAGGGATCATCGATGATCGACGCAAGTTTCCATCGCCTGCGCACGATGCATCGGCTCGGGTTGCGCTACTTTGGCCTCGCCTACACCGGCGCGACGCTCTACGCGGACGGTTGCGGCGAACGCCGCGATGCGGGACTCACCTTTGCCGGGCAGGAGCTCGTCGACGCCGCCAACGAGCTGAATCTCATCCTCGACCTATCGCACGCGGGGCACCGCGCGCGCGCCGAGGGCGCGGCCCGCGCCAAATATCCGGTGTGCACGCACTCCAATGCCTACGCCGTCAACGCCAACGACCGCAACACCACGGACGAAACGGCGCGTGCGATCCAGGCCAAGGGTGGCATCATGGGAATCTGCGGCCTGCCTCGCAGCGTCGACCCGGTCGCACCGACACTGGCTGGCATGCTCGATCATGGCGAGCACTGGATACGCACGGTGGGCATCGAGCACGTGGGACTCGGACTCGATTTCACCGAAGGTTACAAGGCCACCAAGCAATTGCTGCCGGCTTCGGTCCGCTGGCGCACGCTGCGCCCTGATATTTTCGGCACTGTCGACGAGTTTCTCACGCAAGACTATCCGGACGGGCTGAAGACGATCCTCGACCTGCCCAATTTCACGCAGGGCATGTTCGACCGCGGCTACACGCGCGAGCAAACTGCCGCCGTGCTCGGCGGCAACTGGCTGCGCCACTTCACGATGGTCAATGGTTAAGCGCGAACGAGGGCCTGCGGATCGTCGGCGGCACGTGTCGACGGCGTTCTCGCCAACCAGGATGACGTCACAGTGAAATCCTTTCCCGTGGTATTCGGTACGTGCCTCGATGCAGAGGCAATCTGGCTCGGCCGGGCTCCGGAAAATGCGGCCAAGCCAGTGCTGCTCTCGCATGGCGCGTTCGAGGTCCGCGAAGGGCTCGCGCCGTTACTTGATCTGTTCGATGAGCATCAAATACGGTCGACGTTCTTCGTTCCCGGGATCAGCGCCGAGCGCTACCCAGAGGCCACGCGCGAAATCTTCCGGCGCGGGCACGAGGTCGCCGGACACGGTCACCGCCATCTATCGCCGGCGATCCTGGATGCTGCAACCGAACGCACGGAACTGAAGACGGGGCAGGATGTGCTCGAGCATGTGGTCGGCAAACGTCCGATCACCTGGCGGTCGCCATCCTGGGAGTTCAGCGCGCACACGATCGACTACCTGCTCGACGAGGGAATCGAAGTGTCGACCAACTTCCACGACAGCACCCGGCCCTACCGACATATGCGCGATGGGCAGCCGTTGCGATTGGTCGAGCTTCCGGTGGAATGGCATCTGGCCGATGCCACGTTCTTCCTCCATGGCGGGCAGCCGGGGCGGCAGGTCTGGCCGCCGTTGCTGGTGGAAGAGATGTGGAAGGAGGATTTTCGTGGACTGTACGAACGACCGGGGTCGTTTTTCCACCTGACGTTGCATATCCAGCTGATTGCACATCCCGGGCGGCTGCGCATGCTCGACCGCCTGATCCGTTTCATCAAGGAGCATCCCGATGTCTATTTCACACGTTGCGACGAGCTGGCGGCAACGATTGCCTGATTTGCGGTGGCTGCTGTTTAGTGCAATCGCTGGCTCGGCATTGGTTCCCAGCCTTGTTTCGGCGCAAGCATTTCCGAACAAGCCGGTCAAACTGGTTGTGCCTTTCGCGGCCGGCAGCGCGACGGACGTGGTCGCGCGGTTGCTCGCACAAGGTCTCGCCGAGCGCACCAAGGGCGTGTTCGTGGTGGAGACACGGCCAGGCGCCAACGGCTCCATCGCCGCGGAAAGTGTCGCCAAGGCAGCGCCAGATGGCTATACGCTGTTCGTCGCGACCGTCAGCACCAACTCGCAGAATCCGTGGCTGTTCAAGAAGCTTCCGTACGATGCGCTGCGTGACTTCATTCCCATTGCGAGTGTCGGGGGCTTTCCGTTCGCGATCGTCGTCAAGTCGGACTCGCCGATCACAACGCTCGCTGATTTCATCGATCGCGCCAAGAAAAATCCTGGAAAATTGTCTTACGGAGCCCCGGGCGGAACGCAAACCATCTGTTCCGAAACGCTGCGGCAGCGCGCCAATATCACGCTGATCTCGGTGCCGTACAAAAGCAGCCCGCAGGCGTTGTCCGAATTGATGGGCGGCCAGATCGACATGATCTGCGCTGATTTCGCGACGGCCATCGGCGCGATCAAAGGCGGCAAGCTGCGCGCGCTGGCGGTGACTACGGCCACGCGTTCCGCGCAATTGCCGGATGTCCCGACCATTGCCGAGAGCATGCCCGGCTTCGTCGAAATGCGCTCGTGGATCGGGCTGTTGGCGCCGGTCAACACACCTCCCGACGTCATCAATTGGCTCGGCCGCGAGATTCAAGCGGTGACCGAGGTCCCCGAGTTCGCGGCCAGGCTCGAGACGTTCGGCTTCGAGCGGATTGCACTCAGCGGCGGTGCCTTCGCGCAGTTCATGAAGGCCGAACTCGACAAATGGGAGTCGCTGATCAAGCGCGCCGGAATGGAACCGCAGTAGCAATCCGATCGCCGGCGCCGGTCGTCGCCCACTCGCCATCAATTTGCAGTTGAAATTGGTCGGCACCCCACCCGAGATTTTGGTATCGGGGTGCACGGACCAATCGCGAATAGCCGCAGGTGGAGACGCGATTACGTCGCGGGCATATCCGACCTTGGCTCAATCTTCTGCTTTTTGGGTGCGTACCCGAGGAACTCGCTGATGGGTTGCAGCTCGTCGATGCGTTCGCACACAGCGTTGATCGCCATGACGATCGGGATGCCCAGCAGCAGGCCCCAGATTCCCCACAGCCAGCCCCATACGAGCAGCGTAACGAATACAGTGACCGCATTGAGCCGGCCCACCCTCTGCGTTAGCCAGGGCACGAGCAAAAGCCCGATCACCCCCACGATCGAGAGGACGCTACCGATGACCAGAACGACGGGCTGCAATGTGTCGAACTGCGCGTACGCGACCAGCCCGACAAGGACGAGGAACGCAGTGGGTCCCGCGTAGGGAATCAAATGCAGCACACCTCCAACGCATCCCCAGAACAGCGCATTGTCGAGTCCGATCCATGCAAACGCCAGCCATGTCACGACGCCCAGCAGCGCACTCGTCGCGAATTGGACGAGGAGGTATCGCTGTATTTGAGAGTTGATCTCCTCGAGTATCTGCAGGGTGATTTTCTTTTTCGACAACGTGTCGCCGCTGATGCGCATCAGCGTGCGTCGGAAGCTGTCACCGGCGATGAGCAGGAAGTACACAAGCGCCACGACCACGACCAACTGGCCAACCCCCGCAACCGCGTTCGCCGTCCCCAACACCACATAATCCCCCACGTGGAACTCGGGGGATTTGGCCGACGCACGGGCGGCAGTCACTGCCGCGGTCACCGGCGTGTTGGATGTTGTTGCCGCCGCGAGCGCGGCTTTCTCGATCTCGTTGGCGGCCTTTTTAATCTTCTCGACCGCTCCCGGTGGTTCGAACGCACTGCGCCGCAGGGCCTTGCTGAACTTCTCGGTGGCGCGAGGCACGATGTCCAGGATATGAATCGCCTGCGGTTGAAGAGACTCGAGGCCGAAACCAACGCCAATCATGATCGCGGTAAGCGTCAGCGCCGCTCCTATGGCGTTAGGCAGCCTGGCTCTCTCTTTCAAAAACTCGACGACGGGCGTCAGCGTGTAACTCGCCAGCACCGCGATGGTGATGGGAATGAAAACCGCCCGGGCCCAAAACAGTAGTCCGATGACCGCGATAAGGGCCAGCACGGCAAGCGAAGTGCTGCGAACGTTGATAGTCGTCTCGAGCACCGGTGGCAGGCGCTCAAACGGCGGCTCAACCCCAGGTTGATGCGGCGTACGATCTTCTGACATAAGTTTCCCGCGCGTCGCGCAACCTGGCCGTAATCGGAGAGCAAATCAAACTGGGCGCCATCCGCGATCTAGATCGGCGAACACATCGCCACGGCATCCGGACCGTATCCTTCGGCGATGTAACCCCGACCCTGCATCTCGATCTTGACGGCGCGGCTTGTCGTGTACCGGTGATTGGAATCGAAACGATTGTTCCAAAGCCTATAGACGGACGTCGTGCCGCCCGGGCACGCGCCCGTCGACGTGTTGGGGAGCTCTACGTAGAACGCGGACGGCGTTTCCTCGATGTAGCCGCTGTAGTTGGGGTCGATGCCAATACGGCTGGCGATCGCATCACACTCCGCCGGCGACGCGGAGAAGAAATGCGAATTTCCATGCTGGGGCGGAATGTAGAATCGGCACACGGGATTTAAAAACTGCGCGGGAGTGGAATTGACGTAGAAGCTGTAGCCGGTCCTGGACCACCCGGCAATCCGACCTGAATCGAGCGCATCGATGTCCGGCTGCAGGTTGCTGATGAAGTAATGGTCGAGCGAGGGATTGTAAAACTCGACCGCCGTAACCGCGAGTGCGGGCACTGTGGCCACGGCACCGGAGAAATTTCGCGCCTGGTTCACCGCAATGAATTGCCCCGAGGATAGCGGCGTGTAGAGCGCCTGATCGCCGTCCGTTGGAAGCGATGTATAGGTAATGCTGTCGACGCCGGCAAAATTGATGGTTCCGCCGTCCGTCGGCAGGAACTGGTTGGGTAACACGTAGTCCGGAAAAACCGCGCCGAACCCACCGATGCCCGCGTTGCTCGCGTCGAGATAACCCTGCGTGGCGACCAGCACATAGCGATTGGCTGTTGCGGAACTTGGCAGATTGCTCGGAAACGTGACGGTCTTGGTACGCCCCGCGTGCGTCGCCGAGAGCGATTGTCCCACCCACAGATTCTGCCCGTTCAGTCCGCTCGATTCGTGCAGCAGCACGAACTGGATGGTGCCGTCGGCATTCGAATAGACTTGATCGATGCGGAAGGTATGGAACGTTGCCAGCGCTACACCGGCCGTCGAGGCAAGCCAAATTGTGAAGAGGATGGAAATCAGGCGTTTCATCGGGCATTCCTTCGGCGTGGGATCGATGGTGCTGCGGCCGTGGACCAGTCGTCATCGATCTATGATCATCTCCATGCGAGGGCACGGAGGCGAGACAATCACTCGGTTCGACGACGAGCCGGATCGCGGGATGAACGATAAATACCAACATCAAGCGACGATGGATGTAGGACCGCGCCTCACTTTCGGGTGGGCCGCCGCCCCAAGACGTACCGTGAGACCCACGGCGGCACTGCGCCCGCGGGCCGGCAATGGCCCCCCAACTCTGCGGAACGTTGCATAGCAGATGTCGTAGCAGCACCGTGGCCAGGATTCGGTCAGGCGCGGGCGCTGATCGTTCACCGGCCAGAAATTACGGGAACCGTGACTTGAGCTTCAGGATGGGTGCCTCGACAAAGTTCCACATGCATGCGGCCAGCAGGACGGTGAGTCCGAAGCGCGCCACCAAAGGCGGAACCGCGCCCAACGACGGGAAATGCACGGTGAGCCAGTCGACCAGCGGCCACATGAAGAGATGGATGAGATACAACCCATAGCTGATCCTGCCGAGATATCGGAACGGCCCGAAGCTGAAAAATCCAACCACCAGGCGACTCTTGGTTTCCCACAGGCCCAGCACCATTGCCAGAAAGCCCAGCGCCAGCAGCGTTTGTGTGTGCGGCGGGTGAATGACGATGTCGATCGATGGCAAATCCGGACGTGACATCGCGAGCACGGTGACGGTCAGTGCAAGGCCGGCCGGAAAC
>JBDTTY010000117.1:0-7311 GCA_040007975.1 Betaproteobacteria bacterium
GGCGCTGAAGTGATAAAGCCCTGCGCGCGCCTTCAATGCAGGGGTCCCCTGCGCGACAAGTGCGGCGGTTGCCGTGGCCAATGCCACAGCCCAGTTGGGCGTGCCCGTCTGGTCGGCAACGATGCGCAGCTCCGGCCGCTCGGCCGCGAGTCGCCGAATCGTCAGCAGAAAGTTGCGGCCGCGCAATCCGTAGACCCAACTCGTCCGCAAGACCAGCGCAGGCGCGCCCGATGCCGCGATCGCACGTTCGCCGGCGAGCTTGCTTGCGCCATATACGTTGAGCGGCGCCACCGGCGCGTCCTCGGCATAAGGCGTATGGCCGGCACCATCAAACACGTAGTCGGTCGAGTAATGGATCAGGAGCGCACCCAGCCTTCGTGCTTCCTCGGCAAGGATCTGCGGCGCGGTGGCATTGATCGCAAACGCGGCGGCGCGCTCTTTTTCCGCCAGATCCACTGCGGTATAGGCAGCGGCATTGACGATGATATCCGGGGCTGCAGCACGTACTGCAGCGACGATTGCATCGGGTTGCGCGAGATCGAGGGCCGCACGATCGAGTGTGATCACCTCGCCATGAGGCGGCAGCAGACGTGCCAGCTCGTGGCCGACCTGACCTTGTGCGCCGGTGATCAAAATGCGCGGACGGGTGGTGCTCATCGCGTGCCGCTTTGCGCTATGCGAAAGCGTCGGCCGACGCCAATGGCCGCCCTGCCGCATCTTTGGCGGCGAGCGCAGGGGGCGGGCCGTCCGGCCAGGCGATGCGCAGGGCCGGATCGTTCCACAGCAGCGTGCGCTCGTGCTCGGGATACCAGTAATCCGTGGTCTTGTAGACAAACTCGGCGACATCGGACGTGACGAGAAAACCGTGGGCGAAGCCGGGCGGGATCCACAGCATCCGCTTGTTGGTCGCCGACAACACGCAATGCATCGATTGGCCAAACGTAGGCGAGGATCGGCGCATGTCGACCGCGACATCGAATACTTCGCCGACGATGGCGCGCACGAGTTTGCCTTGCGCATGCTCGATCTGGTAATGCAGCCCACGCAATACACCACGATGGGATCGCGAGTGATTGTCCTGCACGAACCTCAACGGCAGGCCTGCAGATGCAAACGTGCGTTCGTTCCAGCTCTCGAAAAAAAATCCGCGGTCGTCGCCGAACACGTGCGGCTCGAGCAACAGGACGTCAGGTAGCGCAGTTGGGGTGACTTGCACGCGATTGTTTTCAGCGCAACAAGGGATCGCGCAGCAGCGCGAGCAGATATTGACCATAGCCGCTTTTGGCCAATGCGTTGCCTTGCGCCTCGAGGGTGTCGTCGCCGATGTATCCCAGTCGCCACGCGATTTCTTCCGGACAGGCGATCTTGAGACCTTGCCGACGCTCGATGGTCTCGATGTACTGCGATGCTTCGAGCAGCGAATCGTGCGTGCCGGTGTCGAGCCATGCCATGCCGCGGCCCATCACTTCGCAGGTGAGGTCGGCCAGGGCGAGATAGGCGCGATTGACGTCGGTGATCTCGAGCTCCCCGCGCGCCGAAGGTGCAAGATCGCGGGCGATGTCGAGCACCCGCTGATCATAAAAATAAAGTCCGGTGACCGCGTAGCGCGATTTCGGCTGGGCCGGCTTTTCTTCCAATGACAACACGCGGCCGTCGGCATCGATTTCGGCCACGCCATAGCGCTCGGGATCGGCAACCGGGTATGCAAAAACGGTGGCGCCGTGCTCGCGGGCACAGGCACGCAGCAATTGCGATTGCAGGTCGTGCCCGTAGAAGATGTTGTCGCCCAGCACCAGCACCGATAAATTGCTGCCGATGAATTCGCGACCGATGATGAAAGCCTGCGCAAGGCCGTCAGGCGACGGCTGCACCGCGTAGCTCAGATTCAGGCCCCAGCGCGCACCATCACCCAGCAATTGTGCAAAGCGCGGCGTGTCCTCCGGCGTGGAGATCAACAGGATGTCACGAATGCCCGCCAGCATCAGCGTGCACAGCGGGTAGTAGATCATCGGCTTGTCGTACACCGGCAGCAGTTGCTTCGACACGACCTGCGTGACCGGGTAGAGGCGCGTGCCCGAACCGCCCGCCAGAATTATGCCTTTGCGTGTCATCGTCGGCGCCTACGTCGTTGCGTACTGCAACGAAATCCACTTCTGATAATCCTTGCTGGCCACATTGTCGAGCCACGCGTTGTTGGCGAGGTACCAGCGAATCGTGCGGCGCATGCCCGTGGCAAAGGTCTCGGCCGGCATCCAACCGAGTTCGCGCTCGATCTTGGTCGCGTCGATGGCGTATCGCCGATCGTGACCAGGACGATCGGTGACATAGGTGATCTGCTGCGCAAAATCGCGGCCGGGCCGTTCCGCTGTGAGCATCGCGCAGATCGACTGGACGACTTCGAGATTGGTCATCTCGGCCTTGCCGCCGACGTTGTAGGTTTCACCGGGACGCCCCCTTTCGAGCACCGCGCGAATCGCCGAACAATGATCGCCGACGTACAGCCAGTCGCGCACGTTCTTGCCATCGCCGTAGACAGGCAGCGGCTTGCCGGCGATCGCGTTGACGATCATCAGAGGAATCAATTTTTCGGGAAACTGCCGCGGCCCGTAGTTGTTGGAGCAGTTGGTCGTGAGTGCGGGCAAACCGTACGTGTGGTGGTAGGCCCGCAGCAGATGGTCGGACGCGGCCTTCGTCGCGCTGTACGGACTGTTGGGCGCGTACGGCGTGGTTTCGGTAAACGCTGGATCCATGGCGCCCAGCGAACCATACACTTCGTCGGTGGACACATGCAGAAAGCGAAAGGCATCACGTTCGCCGGCAGGCGAGGCAGCCCACCACGCGCGGACCGACTCGAGCAGATTGAAGGTGCCGACGACATTGGTTTCGACGAAGGCCGCCGGACCGTGGATCGACCGATCTACATGCGACTCGGCGGCAAAATTGACGATGGCACGCGGCCGGTGCTTGTCGAGCAATGATGCCAGCAGGTCACGGTCACCGATATCGCCGCGCACGAACACGTGCCGGGAGTCGTTGGCCAACGAGCTCAGATTGGAAAGATTGCCGGCGTAGGTCAGCTTGTCGACGTTGAGCACGGGCTCGCCGTCGGCGGCCAGCCAGTCCAGCACGAAGTTGGCACCGATGAATCCGGCACCGCCGGTCACGAGAATCATGATGTGGTCGCTCGCTGTAGTGGCCGCCGACATGGCGGTCCACCTTGAAGGGGCTGCAATTTTACCAGCGCGGCGCGTTGCTCCGGCGCTCACGCACCAAAATAGGCCCGATACCAGTCGACGAAATGCTTGAGACCTGTCGTCAATTGTGTGCGCGGTGTGAACCCGGTCAGCGCCTGCAATTTGGCCACCGACGCATAGGTCTCGACCATGTCCCCGGGCTGCATCGGTTGCAACTCGTGGACAGCAGAGCGTCCCAGCAAGCGCTCAAGCGTGGCAATGAAGTGCGTCAACTCAACCGCATCGCTGTTGCCGATGTTGTAGATGGCGGCCGGTGCGCGGTTGCCCGTACCCGGTGCCGGCGGCAATTCCAGGACGCGCGACATCCCTTCGACGATGTCGTCGACGTAAGTGAAATCGCGCCGCATTCGACCTTCATTGAACAGTCGGATGGGTTCGCCGGCCAGAATGGCGCGCGTGAACAGCATCGGTGACATGTCCGGTCGTCCCCAGGGGCCGTAGACGGTGAAAAAGCGCAGCCCGGTGACTGGCAACCCGAACAGGTGCGCGTAGCTGTGCGCCATCAATTCGTTGGCCGATTTGGTCGCGGCGTACAGGCTGACCGGCTGATCGACGCGCTGATCCTCGGAAAACGGCAGCGTGTGGCTCGCGCCGTACACCGAGGAACTCGACGCGTACACGAGATGCGCGACGCGACTATGGCGGCAACCTTCGAGTACGCAGCCAAACGCGTCGACGTTGTTGCGCAGGTAGGCGTGCGGGTGCGACAACGAATGCCGGACTCCGGGTTGCGCCGCAAGATGCACGACGTGCGTAAAGCCGCCGGTGCGAAACAACGCGGCGGTGGCATCGACATCCGCCAGATCGACACGCGCGAATGCAAAGCCCGGGGTGCCGGTGAGCGTGGCCAGCCGCGCCTCCTTCAGCGCGACGTCATAGTACGGATCGAAATTGTCGACGCCAACCACATCCGCGCCCTGCGCAAGCAGTGCGCGCGCTGTGTGCATGCCGATGAAGCCCGCTGCACCGGTGACCAGCACGCGCATCCGGTCGCTCATTTGCGCCCCTCGCGCGAGTCTTGATCGAGCGCCCGCAACTTGGTGTACTTGAGAAAGCTCGCAAATGCGCCGATGCCGATGTGCGTAAATCCGGCGATGCCATCGAGCCATCCGCCCTTGATCACGTAAAAGCGAAAAAACCGCGCCACCGGCGACACCACGATACGCCAGGCGCCGGCCCGCTCACCGCGCGCATGCATGGCCGCGGCCTGCAGCGACGTGTAACGATTTTGCTTTGCCATGTAGGCCTCGATCGATTCGGCGGACGTATGTTCCAGGTCCCCTGCAAGCCGCACCACGGAGCCTTCCGTCACGACGTGCTCGTGCACGGGGTCGGACGTCCAGCGGGCAACGCGACGGTCGAAAAGCCGCACGTTCCAGTCCGGATACCCTTCGCCATGCGCCAACCAGCGGCCGAGAAAACGATTGCGACGCGCGAGCGCATAGGCCGGCGCCGCCGGCAGGCCGCAGTCGAACAACGCGACGATGGAGGCCGCCAGTGCGGGCGTGACACGCTCGTCGGCATCGAGGCAAAGCACCCAATCGTGGCGCGCCTGTCCGACTGCAAAATTCTTCTGCGGCCCGAAACCGGCCCATGGGTGCTCGATCACGCGCGCACCGGCGCATTGCGCCATTGCTACGGTATCATCGGCGCTGCCGGAATCGACAACCACGATCTCGGCCGCGAACGACGCCGACGCGATACACGCTGCCAATTCGGGAGCGGCATCGCGGGTGATGAGAACTAGCGACAGGGGAAGCGGCGCGGACATGGGCAGGACGGCGGCCGATACTTCTGCAAACAACGAGCGGCCACCCGTGACAATGCAGCAGATTCTACGTGGTTTGGGTCCCGGCCCCGATGCCTGATGTGCACATTTCCCGAGGCGATCCCATGAGCGCTGTGGTCGAATTGGCACAGGCGACCACGTGCGCAAGGATGGTGCGATGAATGGCGTGCTGGTCGTGCGGCCCTCGTCGTTGGGCGACATTGTCTACGCGCTGGCCATCGTTTCCGATATTGCCGCGCACCTGCCGCAGACACCGATCGACTGGGTGGCCGAGGAAGCCTTTGCGCCATTGGTCCGGCTCGACCCCCGCATCCGGCAAGTGATTCCGTTGGGACTGCGGCGCTGGCGCAATGCACCGCTGGCCGCAACAACCTGGCGCGAAGCGTTGCAATTTCGGCGGACGCTGCGCCACGAGCGGTACACCGCGATCATCGATTTGCAGGAGCAGCTGAAAGGCGCGCTGGTCGCGCGCAATGCACGCGGCAGGCGTCATGGCTTCGACCGCAACAGCATTCGCGAACCGATCGCAACGATGTTTCACCATGAGCATCATCAAGTCGAACGGCAGCAACACTTTCTCGACAAATGTCGTGCGCTGGCCGGTGCCGCGCTGCGGTACCGCGTCGACGGCCAGGCGCGCTGGGAATTGGTGCCGCCGCCCACCGCCGCCGCCATGCCGCCTAAGCGTTTCGCGATTGTATTTCACGCCACCAGTCGTCAGGACAAGCTGTGGCCTGAAGACGCGTGGCGCGAACTGCTCGGAAAACTCGCCGCCGCAGAAATCACGACGCTGCTGCCATGGGGCAATGCCGCCGAAGAGGCCCGCAGCCATCGATTGGCGCAGGGCACCGCCGCGGCAATCGTACCGCCGCGGCAAACATTGCCCGAACTGGCAACGTTGATTCGTCACGCCGACATCGTCGTCGGAGTCGACACTGGATTGACGCATCTCGCCGCGGCGTTGGGTACGGCCACCGTCGCTGTCTTCACGGCCACCGATCCGTCGTTAGCCGGCGTCGCGCGAACTGGCGCTCATGCAGTCGATGTCGGCGGCCATGGTGTCGTGCCGTCGCTCGACGATGTGCTGGCTGCCGTCGGGGCAAAGCTGCAGCGGATCCCGCAATGTTGATGCGCGCGTTGTATTGCGCGATGTGGTGGATCGTCATCCCTTTCCTGCCATTGCGGCTGTGGTGGCGCGGACGCCGCGAACCCGGCTATCGCGCGCACGTTGCTGAGCGCTTCGGCCGCTACCCGGCGAAGGGGCCGAGACCTCGCGGGGAGGTGCTGTGGGTGCATGCGGTTTCGCTGGGTGAGACGCGCGCCGCCACGCCCCTGATCGAACGCCTCCGTCGCGACTATCCGGAGGCGACGATCCTGCTGACGCACATGACCGCCACCGGGCGCGAGTCCGGTCATGCATTGCATGGCGATGGCGTCGTCCAGGCGTGGCTGCCGTACGACTTGCCGTTCGCGGTCGACGCGTTCCTTGACCACTTCAAGCCGCGTGCGGGCATGCTGATGGAAACGGAGGTGTGGCCGAACATGGTCGCCGCGTGTGCGAAGCGGCAATTGCCGCTGCTTCTCGTCAATGCGCGATTGTCCGAACGGTCGTTGCGTGGATACCAGCGGTGGTCATCACTGACGCAGCCGATGTTTGCCGCGTTGGGTGGCGTCGCCGCGCAAACGGCGGCCGACGCCGCGCGCCTGACTGCCGCCGGTGCGCGCGATGTCGAGGTCACCGGCAATCTCAAGTTCGACATCGTGGTGCCGGACGACACCCTCGCACTGGGGCGCGAGCTGCGCACCCGATTTGGCGCCGCGCGGTCCGTGTGGCTCGCCGCGTCCACACGCGATGGCGAAGAAGTGCCGATACTCGACGCACTGCTGCGCAACCCGCTGCCCGACGCGGCGCTCACCGTGATTCTGCCGCGGCATCCACAACGATTTCAGGGCGTGGCCGACTTGCTCACCGCGCGCGGCATTCCGTTTGTTCGTCGCAGCGACAACCGCGACGTGCCGGCCGATGTCCGCGTGGTGCTTGGTGACACGTTGGGTGAACAGCTCGCCTATTGTGCGGCCGCGGACATCGTGTTCATGGGCGGCAGCCTCGTGCCGCTCGGCGGACACAATCTGATCGAGCCCATCGCGTTGGGGGTACCCACGCTGATTGGTCCGCACACCTTCAACTTTGCCGACGCGACAATGCGCGCGGTCGAGGCCGGCGCCGCGTTGCGCGTGGCCGACGCGGACGCATTGGTCGAACAGGTG
>JBDTTY010000118.1:0-7303 GCA_040007975.1 Betaproteobacteria bacterium
GCTGTAGCTGCGGCATCCGCGCGCAATGCACGCCCCAGGATGATCCGCCACATGCCGCCGGAAATGAGGCAGATGCCGACCAGAATGCCGATGAACGCGATCGAATTTTCCGGCCAGCCCATGGCAATCAACAGGGCAAGCACGATGGAAAGCGCACCATCGAACAGTACCCAACCGCTGCCCTTCTGGCCCTTCAGGCGCATACCCAGCATCACGCTGGAAATGCCACTCGCGAAAATGAAGGCACCGATCACCAGTGCCAACGTGGCGATGCTGGCAATGGGATTGGACAGCATGATGACGCCAAGAACCAAGGTGGCGATGGCCGCCAGCAGTTTCCACGCCAAGCCGGTTTGGTTGCGCTGTTGAAACGCATAGACGCCCTGCACGACGCCGGCAAACACAAAGATCCACGCGAGCACCAGCGAGAAGCCCAGTGCTGCCACTGCCGGCTGCATGATGGCGATGATGCCGGCGATAATCAGCAGCACGCCCCAAATCGTTACCCAGATGCCTGCCTTGCGTTCCATTTCGGTTGGGGTCGTCGTGGCCATGAGCGGATGCCTTTGTTGTTGGAGTAAGAGGTTATCCTAGGCGCTGTGGGCACGCGTTGGCAAGGGGGCGATCGCGCGAGGCGGAAGCCTCGTCTACCTGCCCGAAGCGACATGACGAATGCATCCGTAGACGACGCTTCAGCCTCGCGGAAACAATGCAGCAGGCGTCCGATTCCGTAGGCGAGGCTTCGGTCTCGCGTGATATCGCAGCGCAATATCTGGAGCACGAAGGATGAGCGTCAAGGAACTCTTCAATCTCGACGGCAAGGTGGCATTGATCACCGGTGGCTCGCGCGGGCTCGGCCTTACGATGGCGGAGGCTTTGGGCGAAATGGGCGCACGCGTGGCACTCGTGGCACGCAAGGCCGACGAACTCGCCGCAGCCAAGTCCTCGCTCGAAGCACAGCGCATCATTTGCATGACGATTGCAGGAGATCTCGCGCAACCGGCAACAGTGACGCGAGTCGTCGACGCGGTGCTCGATGCATGGGGGCAGATTGACATTCTGGTCAACAACGCAGGCGCCAATTGGGCGGCCCCCGCCGAAGATTATCCCGATGACGGTTGGCGCAAGGTCATGGCCCTCAATATCGATGCGCAATTTGCATTGTCGCGCGAAGTCGGCAAACGCTCGATGATTCCACGGCGCACGGGCAAGATCATCAACATTGCATCGATTGCTGGCCTTTACGGCAATCCGCCGGCCTGGCAAATGCAGACGATCGCCTACAACACGAGCAAAGGTGCCCTCGTCAATTTCACACGTGCGCTGGCTGCAGAGTGGGGACGCCACAACATCAATGTCAACGCGATCTGCCCCGGTTTCTTCCCGTCAAAAATGACGAAGACTGTGCTCGAGCGTATCGATCGGGCCGTGATTGAATTGACGCCGCTGGGCCGACTCGGCCATGAAGACGATCTGAAAGGCAGTGTCGCATTTCTGGCCTCGGAAGCCTCGCGCCACGTGACGGGTCAGGCCTTGGTGGTCGACGGAGGTTGTACGATTGTCTGACGTAGCGCCCAACGCCGGCGCGCGTCTTTGCGCACCTTTACATCCACTCGATGCCGGCCGCCTTGAAGCCTATATGCGATCGTTGCTTGGGACGTCGGCGCACGTCGATGACGTCAGGCAATATCAGGGCGGGCAATCCAATCCCACGTATCGCGTCACCGTCAACGGCAACCACTACATCCTGCGGCGCAAACCTTCGGGGCCATTGTTGCCTTCGGCACATGCGATCGAACGCGAGTATCGCGTGATGGCCGCGCTGGCGGACAGCGACGTGCCCGTGCCACGAATGGTGGCACTGTGCGCAGACGATGCTGTACTCGGCGCCCCGTTTTATCTGATGCAATACGTCGAAGGCCGCGTGCTGTGGGACCCGACGCTGCCGGGCATGTCACGCGAAAATCGCGCAGCGCACTATGACGCGTTGAATTGCGTGTTGGCAGCATTGCATCAGGTCGACTTCGAACGTGTGGGCCTGTCGACTTTCGGCCGGCACGAGCAGTACATCGAGCGGCAGATCGCGCGCTGGTCCAAACAATATGCGGCGGCCGGCATCGACACGATACCGGCGATGGACCGCCTGATCGAATGGCTACCGCAGCATTGCCCGGCAGGCGACGAAACCAGCATCGTGCACGGCGACTATCGACTCGACAATGTGATCTTTCATCCCACCGAGCCCCGCGTGCTGGCGGTGCTTGACTGGGAATTGTCGACGCTCGGTCATCCGCTATCCGATCTCGCGTATCAGGTGATGGCGTGGCGACTGGCATCGGATCAATTTCGCGGCATTGCCGACGCCGATATTGCAGCCTTGGGTATCCCGTCGGAGGCCGACTATGTGGCCGCCTATTGTCGACGCACGGGTCGCGCCGGGGTCGACCATTTCGAGTTCTATCTGATATTCAACATGTTCCGTATTGCGGCGATTCTGCATGGCGTGCTCGCGCGCGCCCGGCAAGGCAATGCGGCCAGCGACGATGCGATCGCCACCGGCAATCGGGCACGATTGGTGGCCGCTGTCGCGTGGTCGATGGTCACTCGCCAACGTCATTGAAAGGTCAATCGATGGACTTCACGCATCCCGATCATGTGCGCGATCTGCAGGAACGTCTCCGGCGCTTCATGGCCGATCATGTCTATCCTGCGGAGTCGATCTACGCATCGGAAGTGGAACACAACCGCCACCAAGGCACTCCATGGATTGCCACACACATCATGGAAGAGTTGAAAGCGCGCGCACGCGCCGCCGGCCTGTGGAACCTGTTCCTGCCGCAATCGACATTGGGCGCGGGCCTGACCAACGTCGAGTACGCGCCGCTGTGCGAAATCATGGGCCGCTCGTGGATCGCGCCGGAGGCCTTCAATTGCAATGCTCCGGATACCGGCAATATGGAAGTCCTGATCCGCTACGGCACGGCGGACCAGCAGGCGCGCTGGCTGACGCCACTGCTGGCGGGCGAAATCCGCTCGGCCTTTGCAATGACGGAGCCCGATGTCGCATCGAGTGACGCCACCAATATTGCGGCGTCCATTGTGCGCGAAGGTGACCACTATGTCGTCAATGGCCACAAATGGTGGACCACCGGCGGGCCCGACCCGCGCTGCAAGATTCTGATCCTGATGGGGCAATCCGACCCGCACAACACCGACCGCTATCGGCGGCAATCGATGATCCTGATCCCCGTCGACACGCCCGGCGTCACGATGCTCCGTACGCTTCGCGTATTCGGCTATGACGACGCGCCCCATGGTCATGCGGAGTTCGACTTTGCCAACGTCCGCGTACCCGTTGCGAACATCCTGCTCGGCGAAGGTCGCGGTTTCGAAATCGCACAGGGCCGATTGGGACCCGGGCGCATCCACCATTGCATGCGACTTGTGGGCCAGGCCGAACGGGCCCTCGAGCTCATGTGTCACCGCGCGGCGACACGCACCGCTTTCGGCAAGACCATTGCCGAGCGCACCGTGACGCAGGAGCGCATTGCCCAAGCGCGCATCCTGATCGATCAGGCGCGGCTCCTTGTCCTGCACGCCGCATGGAAGATGGACGTCGCCGGCAACAAGGCGGCACGCAAGGAAATTGCGATGATCAAGGTCGTCGCACCCAACGTTGCCTGTCAGGTGATCGACTGGGCCATCCAGGTGTACGGAGCAGCCGGCGTTTCCGACGATTTTCCGTTGGCGTTTTTCTACGCGCAGGCGCGCTCGCTGCGCTTTGCTGACGGTCCTGACGAGGTTCACCGCAACCAGATCGCACGCCTCGAATTGGCGGCGGTCGGTGATCATTGACACACGCAAATTCGATGCGTTGCGGCGGACGAATTTGGCGCATTGCACTGACATGAACGATAATTCGGGCACCCGCGCTGGGTACTATGGCTGCTTGCAACGTTATGCGTACGCTTGCGCGTCGCACGCTGCTCTTGCACCTCACTCAAGGACGATCCGATCTTGTTGCGAATTTTAAAGCTGATTGCACTGGCGAGCGTGCTCGCTGGCTGTGCCACCCAAACGCCGAGTGTGCCGTCGGCAACCTACGGTACCAACGTGGTACCCGCGTCCTTCGCCAGCGCGCTCGCGTATCCGGAGCGCCTGCGACCGGTCCCGGGCGATGCCGCCGCATGGCGCTGGCGCGATCCGGACGTCGACTTTCGCCAATATCAGTCGCTGCTGATTGAGCGCATCCGCATCAAGCTCGATCCATCGTCGTCAGCGGTCGACCCCAACGAACTGAAGGCGCTGACCGATTATTTCCACGCGGCGATCGACAAGGCGGTATCCCCGCCCTACACCATCGCCCAGGCGCCGGGACGTGGCGTGCTGCGCATGCGCATCACCATCGTCGACCTCGTGTCCACCAAACCCGAAGTCAGCTTCGTGGTGCTGCTGACCCCCTATGCGACGATACCCGACATGTTGTCCGGGGCCGCCACCGGCAAGCCTGTCGGCACTGCTCCTTACCTCGGGCAAACGGGGATTGCGGTGCAATTCATCGATAGCGCCGCCGATCGCGTGGTGGCCGAGTTCACCGACATCCAGTATGGCCGCAAATATGCGGTCGACAGCAAGGCCGGTCTTTCCACTGCCATCACATCCGGCGTCAGCAATTATCTCGATGCGTACTCCAGCTGGGCTTACACCCAGCAAGCCTTCGATCGATGGTCCCAGCAATTGCGACGTCGTCTTGACCAGATCAACGGACGCGCTTCGGGATGACCACACCTTCACTTTCGGGTATTGCCATGACCTCCTCCCGCATATTTGTCGCCGCAGCGCTCGCCCTTCTCGTCGCCACCGCGTTTTCGTTCCACGCCGATGCCCAAAATCCGGCGCCAGCAAAAACCTCAACCATCCCGCCAGATTCCTGGCCACGCGTGGTCGATTTATCGACCGGGCAGGTGCTGGTGTATCAGCCGCAGGTGACGAGCTGGACGGGCAACAGGATCGATTTCCGTGCCGCCATGGCCTTGAAGCCCGATGGCGCCAAAGATGAAAACTTCGGTGTTGCGATGGTCAGTGCGCGGACGCAGGTGGACAAGATCATGCGTACGGTCGTGTTCGAAAATCTCACATTCTCGAAGATCGATTTCCCGACATTGCCGGATCATGGTGCGCGTTATAGCGCCGAATTGCAGAAGGAATTTGCCTCCAAAGTGCGAACGATGTCCCTCGATCGTCTGGAAGCTTCGCTTGCCGCGACCGGCATCAAGCCATCGACGGTTGCAGTCAACAATGCACCACCGCAAGTGATCATCAGCAATGTGCCCGCCATTCTGGTGCCGATCGATGGCGCACCCGTGATCAAGCCGGTGCCAGGCAATGCTCGCTTTTCGCGCGTGATCAACTCGCGGGCGTTGATTCTGCAGGGCGGATTCGAACAAAATTTCTACCTCCACGTTTACGACGGCTGGATGAGTGCGTCGTCGATCGCGGGTCCGTGGACGCAATCCTATCGCCAGCCGCTGGGCATGGATGATGTTGCGCAACAAATTGCCAAAAGTGGCAAGGTCGACATGCTGTCCGGCGGCGCCAATGCCAATCCCAAGCCCTCGCTGGCCAACGGGGTGCCCGTGATTTACACGCCTCAGGGTCCCAGCGAATTGTTGACGTTTAACGGACAGCCCGATTTCGTGCCGATCGTGGGAACGCCGCTGCTCTGGGCATCGAATACGACCAGCGATGTACTGATCGATACCACCACCAGCAACTACTATGCTCTGCTGTCGGGTCGCTGGTTCAAGTCGCTTGCGTTGACGGGTCCGTGGACATTTGTGCCGGCCGATGCGCTGCCCACGTCGTTTGCGCAGATTCCACCGCATTCGCTTGCGGGAGCCGTCTTGCCGACGGTTGCCGGCACACCCCAGGCGCAGGCTGCCGTCATCGCCAACTCGATTCCACAAACCGCCACCGTGCCGCGCCAGGGTGGGCCGAAGTTCACGCCCAGCTTCGACGGACCGCCGCAATTTGCGCCGATCACCGGCACACCGATGTCCTATGTGATCAATTCGTCAGTGCCGTTGATTCAGGTGGCACCGGGGGCGTATTACGCGGTGACCGCGGGCGTATGGTTTACGGCGGGCGCGATCACCGGTCCGTGGACGGTGGCATCAGCCGTGCCGTCGGTGATGTACACAATTCCCCCGTCGTCGCCGATTTACTACGTGACGTATGTCCGCATTTACGAAGCGACGCCGCAATACGTTTATGTCGGCTATACCCCCGGCTATCTCGGCACCGTGGTCTCACCCTACGGCACGGTGGTCTACGGTACCGGCTACGCCTATGCGCCATGGGTCGGCTCAGCGTGGTATCCGCCGCCGTACACCTATGGCGTTGCCGCCGCACCGCTGTACAACCCGTACGTCGGCTTTACCTATGGGTTCGCCGTGGGTCTCGCCACCGCGGCATGGACGTACCCGTACTGGGGCGGCGCGTATTACCACCCCGGCTACTACGGCGGTTATCCGTGTTGCGCATCCGCCAGCGCCAACGTGTACGGCCACTGGGGTAACACCACATATTCCGGCACCCGGTCGTGGTATGCCGGCGGGGGTGTGGCAGGAACGACCGCCAGCGGCAACTACTACAACAATCGCACCGGCACTTCAGGCAGCTATAACGCGGGGAGACAGTACAACGCGTATACCGGCAATGCCACGCGCGGATACGATCGCACCGCCAATGGTGCTGCAGGTGGCTCGGCCGATGTTGCGCGGGCGGGCAACTACAACACGTATACCGGCCAGCGTTCGACCGGATCGAGCGTATCGGGTACCGGCGTCGGCGGCAGCACGTATCAGCGCACGGGCGCGTCAACCACGGGGCCCGAAGGCACTGCCCACGCCGGCGAAGGATCGACGTACAACGCGAAGACCGGCAAGACCAACACGTGGGGCACGGCGTCGTACAACAATAACCACTACGCCGACGTCAACGGCAACGTCTACAAGAACAACGGTGACGGCTGGCAGCAGCACTCATCCAGTGGTTGGGGGAGTTCGTCGAGTGCGTCGTCGTGGGGTAATCGCGAAGCGCAGGCGCGCAGCGACGGTGCGGACCGGGCCAACAATTTTTCCAGCAGCGCTGATCACTTTGGCGGCGGCGGCTTCGGTGGTGGTGGCGCCGATCGCTTCGGTGGTGGGGGCAGCTTTGGCGGCGACCGGTTTGGTGGTGGTGGGTTTAGCGGTGGTCGCTTCGGCGGTGGCGGCTTTGGCGGCGGTGGATTCCGCGGGGGTGG
>JBDTTY010000119.1:0-7262 GCA_040007975.1 Betaproteobacteria bacterium
GAGACGGTTCCCGATGACAAGCTCATCAAGGAAGCCATCAACGGGATGGTGCGCGGGCTCGACCCGCATTCCGATTTCCTCGACGCCGAGGCCTTCAAGGAACTGCAAGTCTCCACGCAGGGCAAGTTTGGCGGGCTCGGCATCGAAGTCGGCGTCGAAGACGGGATCATTCGTGTCACGTCCCCGATTGAAGACACGCCTGCCTTTCGCGCCGGCATCAAGTCCGGCGACCTGATCGTCAAGATCGACGACACGGCCACGCGCGGTCTGCCGCTGTCCAAGGCTGTCGACAAGATGCGGGGCAAGCCAGGCACGCAGGTTGTGCTCACCGTCGTGCGCAAGGACGCGGACACGCCACTCGTATTCACGCTCACGCGTGAGGAAATCAACGTCAAGAGTGTGCGCGCCAAGATGATCGAGCCGGGCTACGGCTTCGTGCGCGTACGCAACTTTCAGGAACGCACCGGCGAGGACCTCGCCAAGGCGCTGAAGGAGTTCTACGCCAAAGGTGAACTGAAGGGTCTGGTGCTCGACATGCGCAGCGATCCGGGCGGATTGCTCAATCAGGCTGTGGCAGTCTCGGCCGCGTTCCTGCCGAAGGATGCTCTGGTCGTGTACACCGATGGCCGCACGCCGGACGCGCGGATGCGTTTGTTGGCCACCAAGGACAACTATTCGCGGCGCGGGGACGACTTCTTCAAGGATCTGCCGGCCGCTGTCAAAAAGGTGCCGATGGTCGTGCTCGTCGACGGCGGCACCGCCTCCGCGTCGGAGATCGTTGCCGGTGCGCTGCAGGATCACAAGCGTGCCACGGTGATCGGCACGCAAACATTTGGCAAGGGTTCCGTGCAAACGATTCTGCCGCTCGGCAACAATGCCGGATTGAAGCTGACCACCGCGCGCTATTACACGCCGTCGGGTCGCTCGATCCAGGCCAAAGGCATTGAGCCTGACATCGTGGTTGATGATGGTCGTGATTCAGGTTCACGCATTCGCGAAGCCAACCTCGAACGTCACCTCGAGACCAATAAGGCAGGCGATGCCGTCAAAACCGTAACGCCGGCGCCGGGCGTCGCGCCGGTCAAACCTGCTGACGGCAACAAGGCCGAAGCCGTGCCGCCGTTGCCGCGCTTCGAGTTTGGTGCCACCGATGACTTCCAGCTGCAGCAGGCGATGAACCATCTGAAGGGTGCGCCTGTGGTCACGTCAACCAAGGCGGTTGCCGCCAACACGGCGGTGCCGGTCGGCAAGTAATCGACAACGTTGTTGAATGCAGCAAACGCCCGGTCCGCCGGGCGTTTGCATTTGGACCAAGGCACAATGTCGACATGGATGACTCTCAACTCCTTCGCTACAGCCGCCATATCCTCTTGCAGGAATTGGGCCCGGACGCACAGGCGCGATTCGCCGACGCGCATGCTCTGATCGTGGGCATGGGTGGATTGGGCGCGCCTGCTGCGCAATTTCTCGCTGCGGCAGGTGTGGGCACGCTGACCATCTGCGACGCGGACACGGTCGATCTCACCAATCTTCAACGGCAGATTCTCTACGCTACCGCCGACATCGGTTCACGCAAGGTCGACGCTGCTGCGCAGCGCCTTGCGGCCGTCAACCCGGAGATCCGCATCGAACAGCTGGCCGCGCGCGTGGACGCCGCAACGCTGGTGCCGCTGGTGGCAGCGGCCGACGTGGTGCTCGATTGCACCGACAACTTCGCGACGCGCCATGCGATCAATGCGGCGTGCGTAAGCGCGGGCAAGCCGCTGGTGTCCGGTGCGGCCCTGCGCTTTGATGGCCAGATCGCCGTCTTCGATGTCGCGAGCGCCGAATCGCCTTGTTATCACTGTCTGTTTGGCGAGGGCCAGGAACTCGAGGAGACGCGCTGCGCAACGATGGGCGTTTTTGCGCCACTGGTGGGCATCGTTGGTGCCACGCAGGCTGCCGAAGCACTCAAACTGATTGCCGGTATCGGCACGTCGCTGGCCGGCCGGCTGTTGCTGGTGGATGCGTTGACGATGCAATGGCGCGAATTGCGCGTGCCGCGCGACCCCGCGTGTCCGGTCTGCGCCGGGAGGACTCGATGAATTTTCTTCGGCAGTTGTTGCGTGCGCTGGTTTTCACTTCGCTGCTCGCGTCGAACGCGCAGGCGGCGCCACTGCCGGGAGCCACCACGCTTGCACCTGCCGAGTGGAAGGCGATCGAACAGACCATCGATCAGCAGCGCGCGGCTCTCAAGTCTGGGGATGGCGCCAAGGCACTAGCATTTGCGACCGCAGCCATTCGCAACCAATTCGGCACGCCGGACAATTTTTTGCGCATGGTCCGCGGCAGCTATGGCGCGATCCTGACCGCACGCGCCACCAACTACCTCGAAGGCGCCGTCATCGAGGGTGCCGTCATACAGCCGCTACGCCTCATCCTGCCCGACAACACGGTGCTGGTGGCGTTGTATCAAATGGAAATGCAAAAGGACGGCCGTTGGAAAATTGCCGGCTGCGTCCTGGCGCCCTCGACCGTTCAGGCGACCTGATGCGCCGTTCGCGTCAGCTGGCGTTCCCGCACGCCGCCACTTCGCCGTCGGCACCCTGACGCTGCAATCGTCGCTCCCACGCCATCAATGCGCGCTCGCGCATGGCGCTGTCGGCAGACTCGAACGCCGCCGCCAGCGTGTCGTCCTGCGCCGCGCAGGCCCCAGCCAGCTTTTGCAATTCCACGATGCGCGCGGCGGAGGTTTGTGCCTCGGCCGGCGTGCCGGCATTGCGCTCCGCTGCCCGCGCACCGGCCAGACGAATCGCCCAGGTGTTGCCGCGTTGGGCCAGCGCCACACCGGCGGCGTAGCATGCTGCACGAACGCTGGCGTTACTTTGTGGCGGTTCCCGGCATAGTGTGCGCCACACACTGCCGCCATAAGCGCCGCGCAGCAGCAAGTAACTCGAGGTGAGAATCGCGCGCGCCGATGGGTCGGCACCCGTCGTCGCGCCCTTGATATCCTCCCACAGCACAACGGCACCACGCGTCCAGTAATCGTCAAAGCGTGGTCGCAGTGCTGCCTCGTCAAGATACGCGATCATGCCGGCCGTGTTGTTGCGCTGGCGCGCACGTTCGGCAAGCAGCAACGACGGAATCCCGTTGTCGACGTCGCGCGTCGCCCAGTCGGCCAAACGGTCGGTGCCGTCGCAGGCCTGGGGTCGCGGTTGCACCGGTTCGAGACACGCGGCCGCCAACGCGGCAAGGTATAGGCGCTCGGCCGGAACTTCGCTGCGCGCGCGCAGAAAACGCGTCGTTTCCGCTGCCGGATCGCCCGGATCCAGCTGACCTGCCACCCATTGCGAACGCGCATCGGTGGCGACAGACACGCGTTCCCGATATGCCTGATCGAGACGGTCGACCTCGGGCTGCCAGCGCGAGACTGGCCGCGGCGATTCGGTAATCCGAGTCGGTGGCGGCGCGGGTTGCGCCAAGGCGCTGCCCACCGCAACCAGTGCGGCAAGCAACACGAATCGCCTTAAATTTCGTAACGGCATCAGCATGCGGCGGCAACCATCCGATGAAGGCGTGCAATTGTCTTTAAGTGCGCAGCCTCGATTGGCCGCGACGAGGAAATCAACCGAATAGAAATTTTCGCTGCAACGGCCAGCCTTCTTGCGGCAGCCGCTTGAAACCCGACTTGGCAAAAAGCTGCCAGCGCCCGAGTACATACGCGATCAACACCGCCGCATCGGCCTGCGGGTCGCCGTGCCATCCATTGGCCGCCTGCGCGATCCGGAACGACTGGCGCAACGCCGCTTCAAGCTTGTCGGTCAACAGGTTGATGCGCGCCTGCAGTCTCTCGTCTTCATTGACCAGCGCCTCGCCGATCAGGACGCGAGTCATGCCCGGATTCTTTTCGGCAAACGAAAGCATCATCACCACCGTCTGTTCGACCTGGGCGACGCCTTCGATGGTTTCAGTCGTGATGCGATTGACGAATGAAAAGAGCGTGGTCTCGATAAATTCGATCAGACCCTCGTACATCTGAGCCTTGCTGGCAAAATGTCGATACAGCGCAGCCTCGGAAACGTCGAGCTTTTTTGCGAGAGCCGCTGTCGTCACCTTTTCGCTGCGCGGATTTTCGAGCATGGCCGCCAGCGTCTGCAGAATCTGCAGACGTCGTTCGCCGGGTTTCATGGCCATGTCGTGTGCCGATGCCGAATGCGATATCGCAGGTTGCCGGTCACGCACCGAAGCGCGGTGGCGTATTGTCAGCGCGAATCATCGTGCCGACGCCTTCGTTGGTAAGCACTTCGAGCAATAGTGCATGTTCGACGCGTCCGTCAATGATGTGGGAGCTCTTGACGCCATTCTTGACCGCCTCGAGTGCCGATCCGATCTTTGGCAGCATGCCGCCGGAAATCGTGCCGTCCGCGAACAACGCATCGATTTCGCTCGCGGTCAGTCCCGACAACAACTTGCCGTTCTTGTCCAGAACGCCGACGGTATTCGTCATCAGAACCAACTTTTCGGCCTTGAGCGTTTCGGCCAGCTTGCCGGCCACCAAATCGGCGTTGATATTGTAGGCCTCGCCTTCAGTACCCACGCCGATCGGCGCGATGACGGGAATGAAATCGCGCGAATCGAGCAACTGGATCAGTTCGGGGTCGATGCGCTCGATCTCGCCAACGAGACCGATGTCGACAAACGAACCGGCGGTGGACTCGGATTTGAGCATCATCTTGCGGGCATGAATGAAGGCGCCGTCCTGTCCCGTCAATCCGACCGCCTTGCCACCGTGCTGATTGATGAGCCCCACGATCTCCTGATTCAATTCTCCAAGCACCATTTCGACGACGTTCATGACGCGATCATCAGTAACGCGCATGCCTTGCCGAAATTCGCTTTCGATTCCCATTTTTTTCAACAGGTCGCCGATCTGCGGTCCGCCGCCGTGCACGATCACCGGATTCATGCCGACCAACTTCAACATCACGACATCACGCGCGAAGCCCGCCTTCAGCGCTGGCTCCGTCATCGCGTTGCCGCCGTACTTGATGATGATCGTCTTGTCGTGGAAACGACGGATGTACGGCAGCGCTTCGGCGAGGATTTGCGCCTTGAGCGCGGTGTTGACGGCGTCAGCGGACATGGGGACTGGAGCTTCTTGGCGAGGTGGCAACTGGACGCGCGGATTGTACTCCCTGCCGCAATCACCGCCCTGCAGGCATGTTCGGCGCAAGTAAGCGCGCACGCTTGCGGACAGCAGCATGCGGCGCATCGCCCCGGATTTTGGTATTGTGGAGAGCCATGGCGAGCCCGTTGCCGGACCCTGTTCCCCTGCCCGAAGTTCGCCGTGCGCTGATCACCAAACTGCGCCACCACGGCGACGTACTGCTGGCTTCGCCGGTGTTCACCGTGCTCGCCCGCGCGACGCCCGGCATCGCGATCGATGCACTGGTGTACGCCGACACCGCTCCCATGCTGGCCGGCCATCCTGCCATTGCCCAGTTGCACACGATCGATCGCGGCTGGAAACGCGCGGGCGTGGCCACACAGCTGCGGGAGGAATGGCGGCTGCTGCAGACGCTGCGCGCGCGACGCTACGACCTGCTCGTGCACCTGACCGAACACCCGCGGGGCCTCACGCTGGCGCGGTTGTTGCGGCCACGCTGGGCCGTCACCGGGGAACCGGTCAGGCGGCGCTCGCTCTGGCGCCGCCACTTCACGCACTTCTACAAGCTGCCGGGTCGGACCGAGCGGCATATGGTCGAGCAAAATCTCGATGCATTGCGCCGTATCGGCATCGATCCCGAAGACGCGGATCGCCAGCTCGTCCTGGTTCCGGACACCGCGGCGCAAGCGCGCGTGGCCGCACTGATGACCGAGCACCGACTTGGCCGGCGCGCCTTTGTGCAGGTGCATCCCGGCTCACGCTGGCTGTTCAAATGCTGGCCACCCGAGGCCACCGCGGCATTGATCGAGCGAATCGCGGCGCAACGACTGCGCGTCGTCGTAACGGGCGCCGCCGATGAGCGCGAGCGCGCGCTGGTCACCGCGATACTGGCCCTGCTGCCCCCATCGGTACGCGCGGAAGTCGTCGACCTGACGGGGCAGCTGTCGTTGTCGGAGTTGGCAGCGCTCACCGGTGAGGCACGCGCCTTTGCAGGTGTGGATTCGGCGCCGATGCATATTGCGGCGGCCATGCAGACGCCCGCACTGGCGCTGTTTGGTCCGTCCAGCGAAATTGCGTGGGGACCCTGGCGCGTGCCCCATCGCGTGGTGGTGTCCGACCGGCATCCCTGTCGTCCCTGCGGTCTTGATGGCTGCGGTGGGAGCAAGATTTCGGAGTGCCTGACCACGCTACCGGTGGCTGCCGTAAACATCGCCTTGGCGAGCCTGTTGCAACAGACCACGGACGGGCCCGACTGATGCGGCTGGCGATCATCCGGCAACGCTATACGCCCCAAGGCGGCGCCGAACGTTTCGTCGAGGGCGCGCTCGAGGCGTTGCTAGAACGCAACGTTGCGATCACGCTCTACACACGCGAGTGGCCGCAGACGAAGCTGCAACTGATCGAGCCGCACATCTGCGATCCCGGCTACGTCGGTCCGCTGTGGCGTGATTGGGGATTTGCACGGGCGGTAGCGCGGGCAATCGGCAATTCGCGCGCCAACCTCGTGCAATCCCACGAGCGCGTCCTTTGTTGCGACATCTACCGACCTGAGGATGGACTGCACGCAAGTTGGCTCGACGAACGACTGAAAAACGCGCCCCTCCGGCTGCGCCTGCGAGTGGCGATGGATCCTTGGCATCGCTACACGCTCAACATGGAGCGCCGCCTGTTCGGGAGTCCGTGGCTGCGCGCGGTGCTGTGCAATTCGAAAATGGTGCGCGATGACATCAAGGCACGCTTCGGACTGTCCGATGAGCGCCTGCCCATCATCTACAATGCGGTCGACGCAGACGTGTTCTCGCCCGACTTGCGTACGCACCGCGAACGCATCCGCAACAAGTACAGGATCGCCGACGACGCAGTCGTGTTTCTGCTTGTCGGGTCGGGCTTCAACCGCAAGGGCGTTCCCGCAACGCTCGCGGCATTGGCGACATTGCCCCCAGGGGCCCATCTGATCGTGATTGGCGACGATCGTAAGCTTGAAGCCATCAAGGGTATCGCGCGCACGCTGGACGTGCGCTCGCGCGTCACGTTTCTTCCGGCGTCCACCGATGTGATGCCTTTTTACGGTGCGGCCGATGTCTTCGTGTTGCCGGCACTCTACGATTCGTTTCCG
>JBDTTY010000120.1:0-7232 GCA_040007975.1 Betaproteobacteria bacterium
CGATGCAATATCTGCTTGTGAGCCTCGGCTGGTATGCGCTGTACTCGATTTTCATTCCGGTATTCGCGTTTATGCTGTTGCCGATCGTCCTTGTCATCACCGGCAACGCGCGGCACTTTCTGGAGCGCGCCGCCACGATGCAGTGGGGGCTCATGGTCTGTGTCTTCTTCGTCTCCTTCGTGCCGGCGCTGCTGGCGCTCGACATTCCAGGGTATGCCGGCCGCGAACTGTTGCTGATCGTATTTCTTATCGTCGTTGTGCAATCGAGCGACGTGCTCCAGTATGTGTGGGGCATGCTGGTGGGCAAGCATCGACTGGCGCCGGCGCTATCACCATCGAAGACGTGGGAAGGTTTGATCGGCGGTGTAGTCACCGCCACGCTACTTGGCGCTGCACTTTTCTGGATCACTCCGTTCAACCCTTGGCAGGCTGCGGCGATGGCCCTCGCGATCAATGCGATGGGTTGCTTCGGTGGCTTGGTGATGTCGGCGATCAAGCGCGATCGTCACGTCAAGGATTGGGGCACCCTCATAGAGGGACATGGCGGGATGCTTGACCGCATCGATTCCGTTGCATTCGCGGCGCCGGTGTTCTTCCATTTGACACGGTTGTGGTGGACATAGACCGCCGCCTGGTCGAGGCGGCATCAATGACCCGAACTCGTCGTTGGGGCGGCCCAAATCTTTCTCCACCACTGATACGGCCGGCACGTAAAATGCCAGCTTGCTAGGAGAGTCCGAGGCATGAGTCGATCCACCATCATTGTCGGTATCGTCGGCACTGGCGTTGCCATCGCGGCAACACCCATGCTGATCGGTTGGCAAGCGGAACGGTTGGTGCGGGCACGGGTCGCACAGGTCAGCGCGGACAAAAGTGCTGCAATCCGGTTACGGATCGACAGTTACGATCGCGGGTGGCGCGGCGCCAACGCACGTATCAGCGTGATCGATCGAAAGGGGGCCCCGCTGCTCACGTTGCCGGCGACGATCCGACACTGGCCTTTCACCGGCGGTGGACCCGCCGAGTGGGTCGCAACGCCCGAGCTCGGCAATCGACTTCGCGAAGCATTGGGTCCGTGGGGCGAGAAACTGCCGGACCTCACAACCAGCACCCAGCTTTCCTGGAATGGGGATCTTTACACGCGGATCGAATCGTCGCCATTCAAACGCCGTGTGCCGGAAGTGGCCGGCGGAACCTTCGAGATCGCGGCGATTGCCGGCACCGTCGATTGGCGACGGGACGGCACGTTGAAATACGAAATCAACCTGCCGGTACTGCGCATCGAACGTCTGGCCTTTGGCCGCACTGGGGCCCCGGATATGGCCGAGTTCAAAGGCGCGCGCCTTGCAGGCGAAGGCGCGCTGGGTGTCGCTGAACGCCAATGGAACCAGAAAGGTTCACTCACGGCCGCGTCGATGGCGATCGCCGATAACGGCATCTCGACGTTGACGGCCACCATGCCCGCATTCACGTTTGCCACGCGCGACGAGGGCGCGTTTGTCGGCATGCAATACAACATGTCGGCTTCCACCATCACGGCCAACAATGCGGTGCAGAATTTCACCAATGGTGTCACCGAACTCTATTTCGATGCTCGGCATCTCGCCAAGGAACCACTCAACCGGATGTTGGACGCCGCCGCGAAGTCGGCCGATCGCTCGGTGGCCGAACCGCCGCCGCAGGGCAAGGAACTGGATGCTGACCAATCCGTGATGGACATGCTGCAGGATTTGTTGCGCGGTTCGCCGACGGCCGACATGCGGTACACGTTGAAGGGCCAGGAGGGACGCATCGAGTTCAAACTTGCGGTTGCCTTTGACGGCCAGGACTTCGACCCCAACGGCGGCCTCGACGCATGGCTGCGTCGCCTCACCGCCGAGCTCAATGCGCGTGCGACAACCGCCTTGGTGATCAAAGGTACGCGGGCCGGTACCGAAGCGGCCGCGGGAATGATGGGGGCGCCGCGCCGTCACGGAGGCGGCGGCGAACCCGCGCCGCCACCACCGCAAGATACTGATGCCGTCGTGCAGCAACAGCTGCGTGCTGCGGAGGCACAGGGCTGGGTTCGCATCGAAGGCAATGAAGTAGCGACGACCGTCGAGTGGAAAGTTGGCCACCTTACGATCAACGGCAAGGACATGGATGTGCTACGGGATCTTGCGCGAGGAATCACCGGACGTTGACGTTGCAATCCGACTGCGGTCGGTTCAAACCGGCCATGAAGAAAAAGGGCATGCGCGCGTCGTTGCAGATCCCCAATCCTTGCTCGCGGTCACGCCTCTCGCCGCTCTGACCTGTGGCGCCTGCATCGAGTCGATGCCGCGAGTGTGCGCGTCTCGAGCGAGCCTTCCGCGCTCTCCCTTGCGCTCGACCCAAAAGCGATCAGTCCCAAGGAACCGCTTGCGGACATGCAGAATCACTTGCTGCCCAATGGCGTGGCACTCACGTTACTGCGAAAAGCGACAACGCGGCGTGCCCCCAATGTACCAAAGACCGCCCGTCGGCAGTGACGCTTGTGTCCACCGCACGCCGTCACGCAACGCTCAGCCTATATAATATTGGCGCCGACATGCCCATCACTACTTTACCTTCGGTCTGCCCGCACGACTGCACGAGCACTTGTGCGCTCGACGTTTCGATTGTCGACACCCACACGATCGGTCGTATCCACGGCGGCAAGCGCAATACCTATACCGCAGGCGTCATCTGCGAAAAGGTGGCGCGCTACGCCGAGCGCGTGCATCACCCGGATCGGCTCAGGTACCCACTGCTGCGCAATGGATCGAAGGGCTCCAACAACTGGAAGCAGATCGGCTGGGACGAAGCACTTGACCGCGTGGCCGATGCGTTTACCGAGAAGGCTGCGCGGCATGGCGCGGCAACGGTGTGGCCTTACTTCTACGCGGGAACGATGGGCCTCGTGCAACGCGACGGCATCCAGCGTCTGCGCCATGCGATGCACTATTCGCGGTGGTATTCGACCATTTGCGTGACGCTGGCCGACACCGGCTGGGTTGCCGGTGTTGGTGCCAAGCGCGGTGTCGACCTGCGCGAAGCCGCCGACCATGCCGACCTGATCGTGATCTGGGGCGGCAATCCGGTGCACACGCAGGTCAACGTGATGACGCATGCGATGGCCGCAAAAAAGCGCGGCGCCAAATTGGTTGTGGTCGACCCGTACCGCACGGCCACTGCAGAAAAGGCGGACCTGCACGTCGCGCCGCTTCCGGGCACGGACGGCGCGCTGGCGTGCGCGATGATGCACGTTCTGTTCAACGAAGGCTTCGCCGATTGGGACTACCTGCGCCGTTACACCGACCGCCCCGACGATCTCGCCGTGCATCTGCAAACGCGCACACCGGAATGGGCGGCGGCAATCACCGGCTTGCCGGCCGCGACGATCATCGAATTCGCGCGCCTGTATGGTCGCACCAAGCGCAGCTTCATCCGCTGCCACCACGGCTTTTCGCGCTCGCGCAACGGCGCCGCCAACATGCACGCGGTCGTGTGTTTGCCGGCGGTTACCGGCGCGTGGCAGCATCAGGGCGGCGGCGCGCTCTACGGTCACACCGCGATCTATCCGCTCGATCGGACATTGATCGAGGGGCTCGATGTGGAGGACCACTCCATTCGCGAACTGGATCAATCCCGTCTCGGGCCGATCCTGACGGGCAACGCTGAGGCGCTCAAGGGCGGCCCCGCCGTCACCGCAATGTTGGTGCAGAACACCAACCCCGCGATGGTGTGCCCGGATCTCAACCTCGTTCACGCCGGACTGGCACGGGAGAATCTCTTCACCTGCGTGCACGAACAGTTCATGACCGAGACCGCGGCCTTTGCCGATGTTGTTTTGCCCGCCACGACCTTTCTCGAGCATGACGATTTCTACACGGCAAGCGGTCACACGACGTTTCAGGTGACCCGCAAATTGATCGAGCCGCTGGCCGAGGCCCGCGAAAACCATTTCGTCATTTGCGAACTGGCCAAACGATTGGGCGCACAACATCCCGGATTCACGATGAGTGCCTGGGAGATCATGAACGAGACGCTGCGCAAATCAGGCATGTGGGATGCGCAGACCAACATCGATCGCGGTGGCCAGGACTTCACGCGCCCATTTGAGTCCATGCACTTCCTCGACGGTTTCCACACCCCGGATCGCAAATTTCACTTCAGTCCGGATTGGAAACGCTTCGGCGGAAGGTGGCAGGCGATGCCCGCCCTACCCGATCACTTCGACGTGATCGACAACGCGACGGTCGACAAGCCGTTTCGGCTGGTGGCGGCACCGGCGCGCACTTTTCTCAACTCCACGTTCACCGAAACGCCAAGCTCCGTCAAACGCGAGCGCCGTCCGACCGCTTTGCTGCATCCCGAGGACTGTGCCGCCCTTGGCGTGGCAGAGAACGATCGCGTGCAACTTGGCAACCACCGCGGGCAGGTCATCGTGCACGTCAAACCGCAGGACGGCCACCAGCGCGGCGTCGTGATTGTCGAAGGCATCTGGCCCAATCGGTATTTTGCCAATGGTCTCGGCATTAACGCCGTGACCAGCGCGGATCCCGGCTGGCCCAACGGGGGTGCGGCGTTTCACGACACGGCCGTGTGGATTCGCCGGGCGGACTAGCCTCGCGGTCGCGAAAACCGCAAGGCGCAACTCACGTAGCATGCCGGCAACGCTCGTCGCTGCCGTCGTCGTCATGGATGTTTCCCTAGTAGTTTTATCTCGACCTGTAGGAGTTCTACCCTTGGAACACCGCAAAATCGGCGACTTCCCGCCCGAAGTTTTGAAGCTGTTTGACGGCTACATCCACGGCAAGATCGATCGCCGGGCATTTCTGGACCGCGCATCGAAATATGCAGTTGGCGGCTTCACCGCCACGGCCATGCTGGAAAGCCTGACGCCCAACTACGCGCTGGCGCAACAGGTAGCCAAGACCGATCCCCGCATCAAGGTTGAATACGTAACGTATCCATCGCCTGCAGGCACCGGAACGATGCGAGGCTATCTGGCGATGCCTGCCACCGCCACGGGCAAATTGCCGGGCGTGTTGGTGATCCACGAAAATCGCGGTCTCAATCCGCACATCGAAGATATCGCGCGGCGCCTTGCCTTGGACAATTTCGTCGCCTTTGCACCCGATGCATTGACGCCAGTCGGTGGCTATCCGGGCAACGAAGAAAAAGCGATGGAGTTGTTTGCCAAGCTCGATGCCGGCAAACGTGCCGAAGACCTGGTGGCCGCCTACGCGTTTCTCAAGTCACGGCCTGAGGTCAGCGGCAAAATCGGCGCAGTGGGTTTTTGCTTTGGTGGAACGACGGTCAACATGTTTGCCGTGCGATTGCCCGACCTGGCCGCCGCGGTACCGTTCTATGGCAGCCAACCCGCCGCTGCGGACGTGGCCAAAATCAACGCGCCGCTGCTGATCCAGTATGCGGGACTCGATGATCGCATCAATGCCGGTTGGCCTGCCTATGAGGCCGCATTGAAGGCCAACGGCGTCAACTATCAGATGTTCATGTATCCGGGCACGAATCACGGCTTCAACAACGACACGACTCCGCGCTACGACGAGGCGGCCGCCAAGCTCGCGTGGTCACGCACGGTTGCGTTTTTCAACGAGCATTTGCGCGCCAAGTCGTAGCGAAGCGCAGTGCCACCCGGGCTCGGCGCGATGGCGTGAGCCCGGGGCGCCATCAAGTAAACCAGCGCACCCGATTACGAGTCGTAATCGGTATCCGCGCAATGATTCCATTCGGAACCATCGTTTGCACTAGGCAAACTTCGCCACAAAGAGTGCCACGATCAAAGCCAAAATGGGCCGTTGACTGGGCCCGATCCACGGGCGGGCCAGTCGAGCGTACTACAATAGCGGCCCCCGGGATTAAAGGCTGCCTGCCGGATATCCGCAACTTCATCGAGGCATCAATGTTTTCAGTTCGTTCGCATCGCACACTTTTCGCTACGTTTGCGCTCGTATTCGCCTGCGCATTGCCGGCCGCATCTCACGCCACGATGGTCCGCTTGACGACACCGATCGGCGCCATCGATATCGTTCTGTACGACACCGCTGCACCGCAAACGGTGGCAAATTTCCTGACCTACGTAAACAGCGGTGCGTATGTGGACTCATTCATTCATCGCAGTGTTCCGGGCTTTGTCATCCAGGGCGGCGGCTATTTTTGGAACGTGGCGAACAATGTCGTCGCGGTGCCACAGAACGCGCCCGTGATCAACGAATTCAGTGCCACCAGGTCGAATCGGCGCGGTACGGTGGCAATGGCCAAGTTGGGTGGAAACCCCAACAGCGCAACGTCGCAATGGTTCATCAATCTGGCCGACAACAGTGCCAATCTGGATACGCAGAACGGTGGCTTTACGGTGTTTGGCGAGGTCACCGCCAGCAGCATGGCGGTCGTCGATGCGATTGCCTCGCTACAACTGGTCAACGCGGGCGCGCCGTTTGATGCGCTGCCGATCATCGGCACTGTCGGCGCCGCGGTCCTGAAGCCCAATCTCGTTCTCGTTACCGCCGCCACGGCCGTGTCCGCGAACTATCAGGGCTTGTGGTGGAACGCGAACGAGTCGGGCTGGGGGATGAGTCTCACGCAGCATGGCGACATCATTTTTTCCGCCATCTATACCTACGATGCAGCGGGCAAACCGATCTGGTACGTCATCACCAATTGTCCAGTGACGCCCACGGGTTGCACCGGTGACATCTATCGGGTCAATGGCGGCACCGCACCAACGGTGCCCTGGACCGGCGCGGGCAGACAGCTGACCAAAGTGGGAACGGGAACGCTCGACTTTGCGAGTGCCAGCGCCGGCACGTTCAGTTTCAGCATCGACGGCGTGGCGGGATCAAAAGCCATCACGCAGCAAATCTTTGCCACCGGCGCCACCGCGCCGACCATTGACTACACCGATCTCTGGTGGAACCAGAATGAATCCGGTTGGGGGGTGTCGCTCACGCAGCAGTTCGGCACGATCTTCGCCGCGTGGTATGCGTACGACACGGCCGGAAATCCGGTCTGGTACGTTGCGACGAATTGCCCTGTCACCAGCGCGGGCTGCACCGGCGACCTGTATCAGGTCACCGGCGGCGCACCACTCACGGCCACCTGGAAACCCGTGAACCCGGCCACGATGGTGGGCACCGTGACCTTTACGTTTACCGATGCCGTCAACGGCTCGATGAATTACTCGATCAACGGCGTGGCCGCGAGCC
>JBDTTY010000121.1:0-7192 GCA_040007975.1 Betaproteobacteria bacterium
GGGAAAGCGCCACAGGGTGCCGTCCGGACCATCGTGGAGGCACGTCGGCTCGCCGGGGCGACGCAATTCTTCGGCTACGGCTTCGATGGCGCGCGGCTGCCAACGCTCATTGACCCAGCGATTCTCGAGCGGTATCCGCTCCATCAGGACGTCGACAGCGTAGTGCAGAACAGTCGAAGCCATGCGTTGGACAATCAGAAGTGAAAGGAGACTAGGTATTGCGGCGCGATGATACACCAGCGCGAAAGTGCCATCGGTCGCCAGACGCGTCGGTCTGCTACCATTTCCCATTCACTGGATCGCTGCCGATGGCCACCATTATCCCCGTTGCCGATATCCGAGTTGTCCAACGCGCCGGCGCGTTGGACGATTTTGTGCGCCGGGCCGCGGCTACACCCACGCCGGAGGGGCCCGTCGCCGATGGACGTGGTCGCGCCATGCACGATCTTCGCATCTCGGTCACCGACCGCTGCAACTTTCGCTGCACCTATTGCATGCCGAAAGATGTGTTCGGTCACGACTATGCGTTTTTGCCGCATGGCGACCTGTTGACCTTCGAGGAGATCACGCGGATCGCGCGCGTGTTCGTCGGCCTCGGCGTGCGCAAGATCCGGTTGACCGGCGGCGAACCGCTGTTGCGCCGCCATCTCGAAAGATTGGTGGCCATGCTGCGCGATCTGGGCGACCTCGACATCACGCTGACGACCAACGGCGCGTTGCTGGCCAAGAAAGCGCGTGCGTTGCGCGACGCCGGCCTGTCGCGCGTGACCGTCAGCCTCGACTCGTTGGACGATGCCACGTTCAAGGCGATGAACGACGTCGACTTTCCGGTGGGCAAGGTGCTGGACGGGATCGACGCCGCGGCCGCCGCGGGGTTGGCCCCGATAAAGATCAACATGGTTGTGAAACGCGGCGTCAACGAAGCGTCGATCGTGCCGATGGCGCGTCACTTCAAGGGTTCCGGGCACATCGTTCGCTATATCGAATACATGGACGTCGGCGCCACCAACGGCTGGCGCATGGACGATGTCGTGTCCGCAAAGGAAATCGTGGCGATGATCGATGCCAAGATGCCGCTGGCACCGGTCACTGCCAATTACACCGGCGAAGTCGCCGAACGCTGGCGCTATCGCGACGGCAGCGGTGAAATCGGGGTGATCGCGTCGGTCACGCAGGCGTTTTGTGCGGACTGCACGCGGGCACGCTTGTCCACCGAAGGCAAGCTGTACACGTGCCTGTTTGCCAACGAGGGCTACGACCTGCGCGCGCTGTTACGCGATGGCTTCGACGACGTAGCGCTCGGCCGCGCCGCCGCGGCGATCTGGCGGCAGCGCACTGATCGGTACTCGGAAATCCGCACCGCCAACACCTCGGCGACACCCAAGGTCGAGATGAGTTACATCGGTGGGTGATACGCCGTATCGTCCATTGCTGACGGACGCCGCGCGGCCGTCGACCTTTGTAGTCGCCGCCATCGATGAGCACGGGGAAGCACGCGACGTGCCGGTGGCCGGAGAACATCCACTGACGCTTTACGTCGATAAGCAAGAGCTGCTGACGCTGATGACATTAGGGGCGGCGCCCGAAGCGCTGGCCATCGGCTACCTGCGCAATCAGCGGTTGGTCGATTCGATCGACGACATCGTCGCGGTGCAGGTCGACTGGGAATGCAACGCCTGCGCCATCAAGACGCGGCACGGACTTGCCGATCTCGCGGCCAAGACCACCAAGCGAACCAAGACCACTGGCTGTGGTCAGGGCACGATGTTTGGCGACCTGATGGATGAGATCGATCGCGTGCGATTGCCGGAAGGTGCCACGCTGTCGCAAGCCACGCTGTACGACCTGCTCGACCGCGTGCGCATTCACGAAACGATCTACAAGCAGGCTGGCGCCGTGCACGGTTGCGCGCTGGCCACCAACGGCGACGGCGCAGCGCCCATCCTGATGTTTGTCGAAGACGTGGGTCGACACAACGCCGTGGATGCGATTGCCGGGCGGATGTGGCTCGATCGACTCGATGGCGCCGACAAGATTTTCTATACGACGGGACGACTCACCTCGGAAATGGTGATCAAGGCCGCGCAAATGGGCATTCCGTTTCTCGTTTCCCGATCCGGCCTGACGCAGATGGGCTACGAGATCGCACAACAGGTGGGCATCACGATGATCGGTCGCGCCACCAACAAGCACTACATGCTCTTCACCGGTCCGCATCGGTTCCTGCGCTGATGCCTGCAACGATGTACGCACGTGACGCGATTACCGGCATCGTGCTGGCGGGCGGCATGGGCCGGCGCATGGGTGGCGTCGACAAGGGTCTCGTCCCGCTCGAAGGGCGGCCGATGGTCGCGCATGTGCTGGCGCGTCTTGTCCCACAAGTGGGCCGAGTCATCATCAATGCCAACCAGAATCTCGAGCGTTACGCCGCGCTCGGGCATCTGGTGTGTCCGGATGCAATCGGCGGCTTTGCCGGACCGTTGGCGGGACTTCATGCCGGCCTCACCCAGGCATCCACGCCTTGCGTGATCACGGTGCCATGCGATTCCCCCTTTTTGCCGCTCGATCTCGTTACCCGGCTGGCGGATGGCATGGCGCGCCACGATGCACAGATCGCCGTCGCGAAAACGTTTGCGCAACCGCATCCGGTATTTGCGCTGGTGCGACGCGCCGTGTTGCCGCATCTCGCGCAATTTCTCGGTGCCGGTGGCCGCAAGATCGACGCCTGGTATGCGACGCTGGCGTTGATTGAAGTGGCTTTCGACGACGAAGCGGACGCGTTTCGCAACATCAACACGGCGGAAGAGCTGGCGGCGGCTGCGCCCGCGTCCGACGCGTGATCCCCCGACTCGGTACGCTGACGCAAGGCCGCGCCAACAACGTCCAGTTGCTGCGATTGCTGGCGGCAAGTTTCGTCGTCGTGTTCCACAGTTACGCATTGACGGGGCGCTGGACCAGCGAACCCTTGTGGAAGCTCGCACCGGAACTTAACTTCGGTGTGGTGGGCGTCAAGATTTTCTTCGTGCTGTCCGGTTTTCTTGTCACACAAAGCTGGCTCGCCCGTCGTCATGCAAAGAGTTTCGTGGCCGCGCGTGTGTTGCGCATCTATCCGGCGCTGTTCGCCGCCACAGTGTTCACCATGCTGCTGGCTGGGGTCTCCAGCGCATTGCCATGGGGCTCGTTCCTGAGCCACCCGCAGACGTGGGACTACGCGTGGCGCGTGGCGCTTGGCTGGGACATGGTCTATCGATTGCCGGGAGCGTTTCCCACCAACCCGTTTCCGCACGACGTGAACGGCTCGCTGTGGACGCTGCCGATCGAATTGCGGCTGTATGTGGCGTTGCTGCTCGCCGGCGTGGTGGGGCTGATCGCACATCGACTCGTCTGGCTCGTTACCGTAGGCGCGCTGACGATCGCTTTCATATTGCGACCGGAGTGGCTTCCATTCGCGCCCAATGATCGTGTCGTGCTCGAATTGGCGCTGCTGTTTGCGCTGGGGTCGCTGGCGTGTGCGTTTCGCGACGCGATTCCCGTATCGCTTGCCGGTTTGGTCATGGTCGTCGCGCTCGTCGCCTGGAATCCTGGCGGACTGACCCGCGCCACCTATTTTGCGCCGCTGTTGGCGTATGCCGTGCTGGTGCTTGCCTACCACCCCCGACTGCAGTGGCCGTGGTTTCGCCGGGTCGGCGACTACTCGTATGGCGTGTACGTCTACTCGTTTCCCATTCAACAGACGTTGATGCAGCGGCTGCCGGATCTGGAACCGGTCGGCCTGCTGTTGATGTCGTTGCCGCTCTCCATTGCCGTCGCGTTTGCGTCCTGGCACGCATTGGAACAGCCGGCACTGCGCCTAAAATCACGCTTCACCCGCGAAACGGATATCCGATGACCACGCCCATGACCCTGCGCGAAGCCTCCTGCGCTGACGACTACGATCCCAATTCGATGCCGGTGGAAAAAGCGCGCGCGCTCATCCGCCAATTTCTGACACCCGTGGGCGTGATCGAACGCGTGCACATCCGGCAAGCCCTCGATCGCGTATTGGCCGACGACGTTGTCTCGCCATTTGCCGTGCCGGGTCATGACAATTCCGCGATGGATGGTTGGGCGGTACGCTTTGCCGATCTCGATGGTTCGGAGGAGACGCCGTTGCGGCGTGTGGGGGAATCCTTTGCTGGCACGCCCCATGCCGGCGCCATTGGTGCAGGCGAAACGGTGCGCATCTTTACCGGTGGCGTGATGCCGCAAGGTGCCGATACGGTCGTGATGCAGGAACGTGCAACCGAGGTGCCGGGCGGCGTACACATACTTCCCGGTGCGGTGACCAGCGCAGGACAAAACCGGCGCTTTGCCGGCGAAGACCTGAAAGCAGGACAAGTCGTCTTCAAGCGCGGTCAGTCGATGCGGCCCGCTGAGATCGGCATGCTGGCCTCACTCGGCATCAACGAAGTGGGTGTGTATCGACGATTGCGCGTCGCCTTTTTTTCCACCGGCGATGAACTGCGATCGATCGGGACGCCGCTTGCCGAAGGTCAGATCTACGACAGCAATCGCTACACGCTGTTTGGCATGTTGTCGCGTCTCAACTGCGAAACGCTGGATATGGGCGTGGTGCCCGACGTGCCGGAATTGCTCGAAGCCGCATTTGCAACGGCCGCGGCCAATGCCGATGTGGTGATCACGTCCGGCGGCGTATCGGTGGGCGAGGCGGATTTCGTGAAGGATCTGCTCGATCGACTGGGCGAAGTGCTGTTCTGGAAAATCGCAATGAAACCCGGACGTCCGCTCGCCTACGGGCGCATCGGCGGCGCGCAATTTTTCGGATTGCCCGGCAATCCGGTGTCGGTAATGGTTACGTTCTATCAATTTGTGCGCGACGCACTGCTGGTTCTGCAAGGTCGCACCGACGTCGCGTCGCAACCGATGTTCAAGGTGCACCTGGCGGCACCGATTCGCAAGGCACCGGGACGCACGGAGTTTCAACGCGGCATCCTGACGCTGGCCGACGATGGCACGTGGTCGGTGCGCACAACTGGTGATCAAGGGTCGGGCATCCTGTCGTCGATGTCGCGGGCCAATTGCTTCATTGTCCTTGGCCCCGATGTCGGTAACGTCGCCGCTGGTGCGCAGGTCGATGTGCAATTGCTCGAGGGCCTGATTTGATGCTGCAGTCACCAGCGGCGATTGACGATACGCGTGGGTAGCGCGATGATGCGGCCGGGGGTCATCGCAGACGCCCCGCCGCACTGATGGTCTTTCGTCCATCCAAGATCTGCTTCAACGTCGCTCCGTGCGGCAGGAGGCACTTGGCATGGCAACCGATCTCGCATTGACTTCATCCCAGCTCGTTGCACTTCAGGCGCAGTGGCCTCCGCCCACGGTAGTGGATGTTCGTCGCGCCCCGGCATTCGAACGTGATCCGCGGATCATTCCCGGTGCCATCCGGCGGCTGCCCGAGCAGGTGACGCGGTGGTCACTTGAACTCGAACCGTGGCGGCCGGTGGTCGTGTATTGCGTGCATGGTCATGAAGTGTCACAGGATGCTGCAAGCACATTGAGCGCCGCCGGCTTCGATGCCACGACGCTGGTCGACGGAATCGAGGAAGGCTGGAAAGCAGAAGGTCACGCCGTGGTGCCCTTTGCGCCTCCTACTCACTGGGTCACGCGTGCGCGACCCAAGATCGATCGCATCGCCTGTCCGTGGCTCATTCGACGCTTCATCGATCCGGAGGCGGTGTTCCACTACGTGGCGCCGGCGGATGTACGCAGCTTTGCGCAAGCTCACGGCGCGATCGCCTACGACGTGCCCGATGTTGATTACACCCACGTAGGCGAGCGGTGCAGCTTCGATGCGTTCATCGCTCGCCACGAATTGTGCGATCCGGCACTGGCCACGTTGGCCGCCATCGTGCGGGCTGCCGATACCGGCGTGCCGGAGCAAGCACCCGCCGCGGGAGGACTGCTTGCTATTTCCCTCGGACTCTCCGCGATGCTTGCCGACGATCACGTGATGCTGCGCTGGGGATTGCTGACCTACGACGCGCTCTACGCGTGGTGCCGCGGCAGTCAAGGCGAACAACATGGCTGGCATCCGGAGACACTGCGTGCAGCCGCCGGGCATTAGTACTGCGCAGGCCACGACTGACGTGCCGCCGTTGCCTGCGGCACCTGCGGCGCCGACGCGCGCGGAAGCGTTGGCGTATTGGCTGCGGCTCGGCTTCATCAGCTTTGGTGGTCCGGCAGGGCAGATCGCGCTGATGCATCGTGAGCTTGTCGACGAAAAACGGTGGATTTCCGAGCGGCGTTTCCTGCACGCGCTCAACTACTGCATGGTATTGCCGGGGCCGGAAGCACAACAGCTTGCAACATATATCGGCTGGCTGCTGCACCGAACGTGGGGCGGCATCATGGCCGGTGCGTTGTTTGTGCTGCCGTCCCTGTTTGTGCTGATCGCATTGTCGTGGCTTTACATGGCGTTTGGCGACGTGCCGGCGGTCGCGGGGTTTTTGGCGGGCGTGAAGCCGGCCGTGGTCGCCATCGTGCTGCAGGCAGCGTGGCGAATCGGATCGCGCGCGCTCAAGCATTGCGTACTGTGGATGATTGCCGCGCTGGCCTTCGTCGCGATTTTTGCCTTCAGCGTGCCCTTTCCCGCCATCGTGCTGGGTGCGGCGATCGTCGGCGCAATCGGTGGTCGCGCGGCGCCTCGCGTATTTGCGCTCGGCGGCAAGCACGCCGCCACAGCATCAGCTGCGGCACCGTCGGTGATCGATGACCACACGCCGACTCCGGCACACGCTCGATTTCGATGGCCACGCCTGATCGCCACCGTGGTGATTTTCGCCGGGCTGTGGAGTGGTGCCATGGCGATGCTGTGGATCGCAGGTGGCGGTTTTTCGCCGCTGGTGGAGATGGCGTGGTTCTTTACGAAGGCCGCGCTGCTGACGTTTGGTGGTGCCTACGCCGTCCTGCCTTATGTGTATCAAGGCGCCGTAGAGACGTTTGCCTGGCTGACGCCGGTGCAGATGATCGATGGCCTGGCACTTGGCGAAACCACGCCGGGGCCGCTGATCATGGTCGTCGCGTTTGTCGGCTTTGTCGGCGGCTGGACCAAGGCGCTTTTTGGCGCCGCGCTGCTCCCGCTGGCGGGCGTCGCCGCCGCCTGCGTGGTGACATTCTTTACGTTCCTGCCGTC
>JBDTTY010000122.1:0-7186 GCA_040007975.1 Betaproteobacteria bacterium
GGTCTTTGTGATTTCGGCGATGTTTGCGGCGACGGCAGGTGCGCTGCTCGCGCACTATTCCGGCTTCATCACACCCGCCCGCGGATCTTTCATGCACTCGGTCGAACTCGTGATCATGGTCGTGTTCGGTGGCATGGCATCCACGTTTGGCGCGGTCGTCGGTGCTGCGGTGTTGACGACGTTACCGCAGTTACTCACCGTCTTCAAGGATTACGAGATGATGGTGTTCGGCGCTGTGTTGGTTGCAACAATGGTGTTCTTTCCGCGGGGCCTCGTGCCTACCGTACAACGTTGGGTGTCACGGCGGCCACGATGACATTGCTTGCCGTCGAGAACGTGGCGAAATCGTTTGGCGGCGTGTGTGCGATCGACGCGCTATCGTTTACGATTCGACGCGGCGCGGTGCACTCCATCATCGGCCCCAACGGTGCTGGCAAGACGACGCTGCTCAACTTGTTGACCGGCATCTATCCATCCGACCGTGGCACCATCCGTTTCGACGGTGCGGATCTTACCGGTGCGCCTCCGCATCGATTCGCCGCCGCCGGCATCGGTCGCACGTTCCAGAATCTGCAGGTTTTTTTCAACATGTCGGTGCGCGAGAACGTGATGACCGGTCGCCACCTCCGGGAGCCGTGTTCGCTTTGGGCGGCGCTGTTGCACACCCCCGCGCTGGCACGGGCCGAAACTGAGTGTCGGGAACGTGCACGGGCGTTACTGCGGCAGGTCGGGCTCGAAATTTATGACGGCATGGCCGCCGATGCGTTGCCGTACGGCGCGTTAAAGCGACTCGAGATTGCACGCGCGCTGGCATCCGAGCCAGCCTTGCTGCTGCTCGACGAACCGGCTGCGGGACTCAACCAGACCGAAGCGCGTGAGATCGACGCGTTGATCAGGCAACTCGCAGCGTCGGGCACCACCGTGATCCTGGTTGAACACAACATGCGGCTCGTCATGGAGGTGTCCGATCACGTGCTGGTGCTCGACTACGGTAGAAAACTCGCTGAAGGCACGCCTGCCGAAGTGGCGCGCGACCCGCGCGTCATCGAAGCCTATCTCGGCGTCGATGCGATCGCGCCGATCCCGGTCACGGAATTTGCGGGAGACGCTCATGCTGCTTGAAATCGAGCGCCTCGAAAGTCGATACGGTCGAATTCCGGCGTTGGGCGGCGTCGACCTAGCCGTGGCAGACGGCGAATTGGTCGCGTTGGTCGGCGCCAATGGTGCGGGCAAGACCACGTTGTTGCGCACGATCTCCGGCGTGCAGCCGGTGTGCGGCGGTGCAATCCGCTTTGCCGGAAAGGACCTCGCACGCATGTCGGCTCGCCAACGGGTGCAGCAGGGCATCGTGCAAGTGCCGGAAGGGCGGCAGGTATTCGGACCGTTGAGCGTGGAGGACAATCTGCGCCTTGGCGCCTTTGCGCGCGGAACACCAACCGCGCTTCTACAGGTGCTGACGCTCTTCCCGGTACTTGAGCAGAAGCGCCACGAGGCTGCAGGCACGCTGTCGGGTGGTCAGCAGCAGATGCTGGCGATCGGTCGCGCGCTGATGACGAAGCCAAGACTGCTGTTGCTCGATGAGCCAAGCATGGGTCTTGCGCCGCGCCTGGTGGCCGAGATCTTCGCGCAAATCGCTCAGCTCCGCGCGGGCGGTACGACGATCCTGCTGGTGGACCAAAACGCACGTGCCGCGCTCGCGATCGCCGATCGCGGCTATGTCATGGAGACGGGTCGGGTGGTGCTGTCCGGACCTGCAACGCAACTGCTGTACGACCCACAGGTACAAGCCTCCTACATGGGGCTTTGAGCAACGCAGCTGATCGTCGGCGAATCATGGACAAGGAATCACGATGAAGGACAGTGTGAAGGCGAACATCGAGGTGACGGAGATCGTCGCGGTGGATCGCGAACGGACCATCGACTTCATGGGTGAGGAAGCGCGCGTCTACGCGACCCCCCTGCTCGTGCGCGACATCGAGGTCGCGTGCCGCAACTTGCTGCTGCCGCACCTCGACCCCGGCGAGGACTCGGTAGGTACGCGCATCGAGCTCGACCATCTTGCGGCCACGCTTCTGGGGATGCGCGTCGAGCTCGCCATACGGGTGTCATCCGTGGATGGCCGCGCGGTGACATTTGATATCGAGGGGCGCGATTCTATCGACACCATCTGTCGCGGCCGGCACCAGCGTTTTGTCGTGGACGTCGCGAAAACGAAAATTCGGCTGGAGGCCAAAGCGCAGAAGGTAAAGGCCGTATGACCATGGCCACGCATACCATGCGGCGCGTCCCGACCTACTGCTATCAATGCGTGGCAGGACCGGACCTGCTCACGGTCAAGGTCGTCGACGGTGTGGCGACTGAGGTCGAGCCGAATTTTTGTGCTGCAGACGTGCATCCCGGCGGTGGAAAGGTATGCGTCAAAGCGTATGGCCTGGTGCAAAAAACGTACAACCCGAATCGGGTGCTGTCGCCGATGAAAAGGACCAACCCGGCCAAGGGACGCAATGAAGAGCCGGGCTTTGTGGCGATCACTTGGGACGAAGCTCTGGACCTGATCGGTACGCGCCTCAACGAAGTGCGCGCGAATGGGTTGACCGATGCGTCCGGATACCCGCGCGTCGCTGCCAGTTTCGGTGGCGGCGGCACACCTCAGTCGTACATGGGCACGCTGCCCGCGTTTCTTGCCGCGTGGGGACCGGTGGATATGGGCTTCGGATCGGGTCAGGGTGTCAAGTGCTATCACTCCGAGCATCTGTACGGCGAATTCTGGCACCGCGCTTTCATCGTCGCGCCCGACACGCCGCTTTGCAACTACCTGATCTCGCTGGGCGCCAACGTCGAGGCATCGGGCGGGGTTGCCGGTATCCGGCGTCATGCCGAGGCGCGGGTACGCGGCATGAAGCGGGTTCAGGTCGAGCCACATTTGTCGGTGACGGGGGCGTGTTCGGCGCAATGGGTCCCGATCAAGCCGAAGACCGACGCCGCTTTTCTGTTCGCGTTGATGCACGTATTGCTGCACGAGGTTCCGCGCGTACGGCTCGATGTGCCATTTCTGACGCGACACACAGCGTCGCCCTATCTGGTCGGTCCGCACGGCTATTACCTGCGCGATCGTGCCACGCGCAAGCCACTGGTGTGGGATGCCCGGACCACCGCCGCCCAAGTGCACGATGCTGCGGACATCGAGGAGGCGCTTTGCGGCAGCCATGAAGTCGACGCCATCGAAATCGGGCCGGATGGCGACGTGCTTGGTGACGGATTGCTTCGCGGGCAAACCGGTTTCGATCGTCTCGTCGTCCACATGGAAGCCTATTCACCGGAATGGGCGGCCGCGATCTGCGATGTTCCGGCGGCGACGATCCGCGCCATTGCCAATGAATTCATCGACCACGCATGCGTCGGCGAAACGATCGACATCGATGGCACCCAAATGCCGTTCCGGCCAGTGGCAATCACGCTGGGGAAGACCGTCAACAACGGCTGGGGCGGCTACGAATGCTGCTGGGCGCGCACGATGCTGGCCGCGCTGGTCGGCGGCCTCGAGGTGCCGGGCGGAACGATTGGCACGACGGTGCGTCTCACCAAGCCGATGTCCCAACGCCTGGCCAGTGTCACTCCCGGTCCCGACGGGTTCATGTCGTACCCGCTCAATCCGACCAGCCGCGAACTGTGGTCGGCGCAGGCCAAGATTCGGAACGCCTACAACACGATGGTGCCGCTGGCCGGCAACGGTCCATGGAGTCAGGCCCTCGGCCCGAGCCATTTTTCGTGGATGTTTCTGGATGCGACGCCACCCGGCCTGCCACGCGTCACGTTGCCGGACGTTTGGTTTGTCTATCGCACCAATCCGGCGATTTCCTTCTGGGACACCCAAGCGGTCGGCGAGAAGATGGCGCGTTTTCCCTTTGTCGTCGCCTTTGCGTACACGCGCGACGAGACCAACCATTTTGCCGATGTATTGTTGCCCGATGCCACGGATCTGGAGAGTCTGCAGCTGATCCATATTGGTGGCACCAAGTATGTCGAGCAGTTTTGGGAACACGAGGGCTACGCGCTGCGACAGCCGGTGGTGAAGACGCGAGGCGAAGCCCGCGATTTTACCGACATCGCGACGGCACTGGCTCAACGTACGGGATTGCTGCCGCAATACAACGCGGCGATCAACAAAGGCGCTGGTGGCGTACCGCTGAAGGGCCGGTATGGAGATTTTTCGCTTGATGTCACGCACGCGCATGCGCGGGATGCCATTTGGGACGCAGTGTGTCGTGCGGCCAGCGCGGATCTGACCGAAGGCGCACAAGCGCATGGGCTCGATTGGTGGAAGGAACACGGCCTCGCGACGAAGCGCTTCCCGCGTGCCGATTGGTACCTGCTGCCGACACTCGTCGCCCGCGGTCTGCGGTTCGAGCTTCCCTATCAGGAACGCCTGCAGCGCATCGGCACGGAACTCGGACGCCGTCTGCATGAGCACGAGATGCACTGGTGGGATGCGCAGCTCGACGAATATCAGGCACTGCCAAAATGGAAGAATTTTCCCGCACTTTGGGAGGCAACCGTCATCGCCACAGGCGGTCGTGCGGACGACTATCCGTTCTGGCTTCTCACGTCGCGCAGCATGCAGTATGCATGGGGCGGCAACGTCGGCATTCAACTGATGCGCGAAGTGGCGGACAACATAGCCGGACACCGCGGCGTGATCATGAATTCCCAGGCTGCGGGGCGACTGGGGATCGAAGATGGCGACCTGATCGAGCTCGCAACTCCACAGCGTACCGTACGCGGCCGGGCAGTGCTGCGGCATGGAATCCGGCCCGACACACTGCTATGCCTCGGACAGTTCGATCACTGGGTCACTCCATTGGCCAAGGACTTTGGCGTACCAAGCCTGAACACGCTGGCAACGATGTCGATAGCGCTGACCGATGCCACCGGGTCGGGCGCCGATATCGTTCGCGTGAAAATCGAAAGGGTGGCGCCATGACGCGCTGGGTGATGGTTGTCGATCTGCGCCGCTGTGTCGGCTGCCAGACTTGTACGGCCGCATGCAAGCATGCGAATGCGACGCCACCCGGAGTGCAATGGCGGCGTGTACTCGACATGGAATTCGGCGAGTACCCGGACGTGCAACGAGCATTCGTGCCGGTGGGGTGCCAGCATTGCGACGAGCCACCGTGTCTCGATGTGTGTCCGACCACCGCGACGAAGAAGCGCACGGATGGCATCGTCACGATCGACTACGACCTTTGCATCGGTTGTTCGTACTGCGCCGTCGCGTGCCCGTACCAGGCGCGCTACAAGACACTGCGTCCCACTTTTGCCTACGGCAAGGCCACTGCAAGCGAGGCGATTCGCCAGGATGATAACCAGCTCGCCGTCGCCACCAAATGCACGTTTTGTGTCGAGCGCATCGATGCGGGACTCGAGGCCGGCTTGCAGCCTGGCGTCGACCCCGAGGCCACGCCTGCATGCGCCAATTCCTGCATCGCCAATGCGATCACGTTTGGCGATATCGACGATTCGCAAAGCAACGTATCCGCATTGTTGCGGGAGAACCGGCACTTCCGGATGCACGAATCTCTGGGCACGGGTCCTGGCTTTTACTACTTGTGGGACAGGGAGGGAGGGCCATGAGCTACGGCCCGAATCCACGACAGCAGGCAAGTTGGGACTGGCGTGCCGCGGCCAACTTCATCGGTGGCGGAAGTGGCAGCGGTCTTGTGGTGTTCGCCGCATTTGCCGACGTGCGTGGCGGCGCGGGTCAGTTGCTGCTAGCCGCAGGGTTGACGTTGATCGCTTTGGGGCTGCTATGCGTCTGGTTGGAGATCGGCCGCCCGTGGCGGGCCTTGAATGTATTCAGCAACTGGCGTCGCTCCTGGATGTCGCGTGAGGCCATTGTGGGGGTGTTGCTATTCGCCGCCGGGGCTATGGTTGCCGCAGACGTGATGGCGTCGTGGTGGGTGGTGGCGTTGCTCGCGTTCGTATTCGCGTACTGCCAGGCGCGCATTCTGCGGGCGGCGAAGGGCATTCCTGCATGGCGCGAGCCTTGGCTCACGCCGTATCTGCTCGTTACCGCGGTGACGGAGGGTGCCGGCCTGTTCTGGCTATGCGCATCGCAATACCGGGCGGCGACATTGCCGCTCCTCGCGGCGTTGGGTGTATTTGTCGTGGTGCGCTTGATGGCATGGCTCGCGTATCGGCGGCACCTGCGTGGCGCGGCGCCCGTGGCGCTGGCGGCGCTGGATGGCGTGGGTCGGTTGCTGCAGCTTTGGGGCACCGCCATCCCGCTCGCGCTGGTCGTGATTGCTATGAGTGGCGTGGTGGTGGGGCCGGTGATGTTCACCATTGCAGCGGTGGCCGGTCTGTGCGCGGTGGTCGCCGGTGCATGGACCAAATGGACACTGATCACCCAAGCCGGATTCAACCAGGGCTTTGCGTTGGCCCATCTGCCGGTGCGCGGCGTTCGTCCTGCGGGCTACTGATCGAATACCGGAGACTCTCGGGATGACCAAACGCTTGTTGTCGCTGCACGTCAATGGACGTCACCGCCAAGTGGCGGTGGACGATGCACTGCTGCTGCTCGATTTGCTGCGCGACGTACTGCGCCTGACCGGCACCAAGCGCGGCTGCGATGGCGGCGAATGTGGCGCCTGCACGGTGCTGGTCGATGGTCAGCCGCGTCTTGCCTGCATCACATTGGCCGCGCATTGCGCAGATCGTGCGGTCGAGACGATCGAGTCACTGGCCAAAGGTGGGCGGATGAGCCGGTTGCAGGCCGCGTTCCACGTCAATCTCGGTTCGCAATGCGGCTACTGCACACCGGGCATGATCATGGCGGCCGAGGCGCTGCTGCGCTCCAATGAGGCGCCCGACGATGCGCAGATCCGTGCCGCCCTGGCGGGCAATCTTTGTCGTTGCACCGGATACGTGAAGATCATTGAATCCGTACGGGCAGTGAGTGCCGATGCCGGTTGGGATCCATCGGGCAACGCGCCTGCTGGCGATCATTGCGTCGGCGGTGCGGACGCCCATGGCAGCCATGGAGGCCCACGATGAGCGATGAAGTTCGCATGGGACCCAAGCGCATGGTCGGCGAGCGCCAGCCATTGGTCGATGGTGTCGAAAAGGTGACTGGCCGGGCGCAGTACACCGCTGATCTTGTGGCAACCGGTGCGCTGGTTGGTGCAAT
>JBDTTY010000123.1:0-7177 GCA_040007975.1 Betaproteobacteria bacterium
GGTCGGTGACATGATCCACCGCTGCCGCAAACGCCCCCAGCACGACAACCAGCACGGCCGCGCGAATGCCCGCCACAAAACTGTTGCCTTCGGAATAGTGGGAAGTCGGTGTACGCATGATGATCTCCTGACAGCGATTGACGAGTCTCGTTGGCGCTCGCGGCAAGCGATGGCCTTCGGACTGCTGGCGGCGCCGATGCGGCACCACTGGAGATCAATCTACGCAGCAGGAGCGGCGATGCCGATGGAGTAATCGGCGCCGCAATTGCAGATTATTCGGATGGCCGGTATGCAACCGGCGACGTCGCCGCTACCAGCCTGGCGGTAGCTTTTTCAGAATCGTGATCACGCGATCTTCGACCTGCAGATAACCGCCGGCCACGAGATCTTTCATCAGCTTGCCGATCATGTCGCGCGATGCACCCACACGGTCGGCAATATCCTGCTGCGTCAATTTCTCCCGCACACCGAGCTTGCCATCCTCAATCGTGGCGAGCGCGTTGAGCAGGCGCACGAGCCGACCATAGACGTCGGATAACGCGAGACTCTTGACGTCGTCGGTGGCGATGCGCACCCGGCGGATCAGGGTCTCGATCACATGCTGCGCCACTTCGGGGTTGTCGGCGACGAAGCTCTGAAATTGCGCGCGCGTGACAATGGCGCACGTGGTGGGCTCCGCAGTAATGACCGACGCCGATCGGGGCGAACCATCCAGAGACATTTCACCGACGTATTCGCCAGGACCGTGGAAGCCCAGCACCACTTCGCGGCCGGCGGCACTGCTGGCGTAAACCTTGAGCTTGCCGGACACGATGATATACAGCGAGTCGCCGACATCGCCTTCGTGAATGAGTACCGTCTGCTTGGGAAACTGGCGCACGACGCCCGTCGCAGCAATCTTGCGTAGCACCTCTTCACGCAGCGGAGCAAGGGGATCGGGGGTCTCGTTCACCGGAAACTTTCCTGGTGCCATAGCGATACCTTTCATCGTAGCATGCAGCCTTGCAGCGGAGGCTTACCGGCATGAAGGACAAGCACCAGCGCGATAACGCAACGCGTCCATCCCCGTCAGCGCCACCGCCGGCCGATCCCGCCCCCGCTGTCACGGGGATTGCGCAGCGCGCGGCGCTCGAAGTGGGCGGCAGTGTGTTCGGCCGCATCTACATGTTGCTTGCCGCTCTGATGATGTCGTTTGCAAGTGTCTTCCTGCTGGTCGGCTGGCAGTTCGGTCCGTTGGTGATGGTACAGGCCCATCAGTACCGGCAGATGACCGGCCGCGTCGACGCCCGGATTGTCGAGAGCTGGCTGGCACTTGAATTCGACGCCGGCAGCGTGCGTGTGCCCGAATTCTGGCGTGCGAGTACCAACGCGTCGCGATGCGTCGTCGCCGAATATGGAGGCGAATGGGGCGCACCGCTGCGTCGCGCATTTTGCGGTACCCGCGTGCCCTTCAACGATTCCTATTTGTTGGCCGACCTGCGCGACATTTCACCAGACGTGGCCTTTGCGTGGCCGCGCGACGAACGCGGCTTTGTCGTGCCTGAAATCCGGATGGCCGTATCAACCCGCGAGTGGCTGGCCGCACACACGGCGAACAAATTCATGCATCAGCAGTGGCCCGCCAATACCGAACTCGATTGGCTGCGACTTGAGCTCGATCGCCCGGTCGACGCGGCGACGTGGGGTTGGACGGCACCAGCCAGCGTATTGCCACTCGCTTTTGATCCAGCCCGACCCGCCGAGGCGCTGCCAACCGGTCTGGTGGAACGGCGAATGGCCCAACGGCCCAATTGGATCGCCGTGGCGGTGGGACTGGTCGTCGGGATTTTCGTGTGGTTCAAGGCGATGTCCTTGCTGCCGTTGCTGCAGAACATGGCACCTGCCGGGCGTTGGATCCTGTCCGCGCTTCCCCTGCTGACGCTGCCGTGGTGGATGGACTATTTTCCGCGCGTACTGACGTACTTCAGCCGCGAGATGGCAACGGTAGTCGGCGACATGTTTGCTGATGTCGCAAAAACTGATCGAGTAGTGGCGAGCGCCCCAGCGGAGGCCACGCTTGCAGGGGGCGAACGCATGGTGTGGCGCTTCGGCGACAGCGTGTATGCCGACACGATGGGTCGATTCACCTTTGTTCAACCCAAGCCAGCACCGGCGACGCAGCAGGCGGCGCTCGATGCGCTGATCGCCACGGTCACGACGCAGGCCCGCACGCTGCGCGAAGACGAACGCGACGCGCTGGTGGCCCATCTCGACCGCGACCAGCGCCGCGATCTCACGCGCGTGTTGCCACTGTTTGGTCCCATGGCGAAAGCGGTGGCGACAGATCCCGCGGCCCCGGCGACGACGCGCCGTATCGCGTCACAGTTGCTGCAGTAGACCAACGCTAATCGTATTTGCGCGGGGCGGCAGGTGATGGTCGCGCGGGGTCATCCGACGGCGCACCGACTTCGCCGCGGCGGATGGCCTCGGCGCGTTCTTTCACTGCCAGTCGCTCGGCGTCATTGAGACGCGCCACGTTTTTCACCTGCAAGGCCATGCGTGCGTTTTTCATCAGCAACGCCTCGTGGCGCATCAGGAAATCCCAGTACAGCGTCGTGTAAGGACAAGCGCGCTCGCCCGTGCGCAATGCGGGATCGTAGCGGCAGCCGGCGCAGGGGCCGCCCATGCGCTGGATGTATTTGCCGGTTGCCACGTAGGGCTTGCTGGCCATCAGGCCGCCATCGCCGTACTGGCTCATCCCCAGCGAATTGGGAAGTTCCACCCATTCCACCGCGTCGACATAGACCGACAGGTACCAGGCGTGCACTTGTTGCGGCCGCACACCCAGCAGCAGCGCGAAGAGGCCCGTGACCATCAGGCGTTGAATGTGGTGGGCGTAACCATGCTGCAACGTTTGCGAGAGAGCATCGTGCAGACACGCCATGTCGGTGCGACCGGTCCAATACCAGGCCGGCAGATCCTGTCTCGCGTCCAGCGCGTTGCGTTCAGCGTAGTCGGGCATCTGTGTCCAATAGATGCCGCGCACGTATTCGCGCCAACCCAGGATCTGGCGGATGAATCCTTCCACACTCTGCAAGGGCGCATGCCCTGCGTGGAAAGCAGCTTCGGCCGCGTGAACCACCTCGCGGGCACTCAGCAGCTTCAGGTTCAGCGCCGCCGAGAGTTGCGAATGGTATAGCCAGGGCTCGCCCGGCCACATTGCGTCTTCGTAGCGGCCAAACAGTGGCAGCCGCTGTTCGATGAAGGTGTGCAGGGCCTGCAGCGCGTGTTCGCGCGTGACCGGCCACGCGAAGCTCTCCAAAGTACCGGGGTGCTGAGCGAAGTGCGTGTTGACCAGCGTGATGACTTCACGCGTCAACGCGTCGGGCTCGAAGACGACATGCTCGGGCAGCACGCCGGGACCGGCCGACCCGAAAGCCTCGCGGTTGTCCGCATCAAAGTTCCACTGACCGCCTTCGGGCTGGCCATCGTGCATCAGCACGCCATGGCGTTGGCGTAATTCACGATAGAAGTACTCCAGCCGCAGCGATTTGCGACCTTTCGCGTGTGCAGCGAATTCGCGTATTGATGTGTAGAAGTGGCGGTCTTCGCAGATTTCCAACATCAGCCCGGCCGCCTCCACCGCTGCGTTGAGTGACTGCCATACCCGCCAGTCGCCCGATGCGGTCATCACCACGCGCTGGGGAGCCAACGTCGCTAAGGCGGCCTGCAATTCCCCCGCCAATGTGCCACGGTTGCCCGGGGCGTCCAGCCGGGTGTAGTGCAGCTGCCGCCCGGCGCCGCGCAACATGTGTGCGAAGTGGCGCATCGCCGACAGGAAGAGGGCAATGCGCTGTTTGCTTGACCAGACGTGCGTGGACTCTTCGTCGACTTCGGCCATCCACACGGCGTCCAGCGCCGGGTCGAAGCCATCGAAGGCCGCAGCATCCAGGTCGAGCTGGTCGCCCAGCACGACGACGAGGGTACGCAGGCGGCTCACGACCGGGCCGCCACGTTGGCTGCCTTGCGACATGCGTCCGAGCAGTACTTCACCTGCTCCCAGGTGCGCGCCCAGCGCTTGCGCCAGGTCATCGGGCGACCGCAGGCGACGCAGATCTTGCTGGGCAGCGACCGCTTGTTGCCCTTGAACGATGGCGTTGTGGCGGACTTCATCGGCGCTTGACCGACATCAACCAAACCTAATTTCGAGGTGTCTCATGGTTTTGATTCCCGACCGTACATGGCACGTGTCGTCGACGAAATGAGTGTAGACGTCGCAACGACGCGTTGTACTTCGTCAAAGTTGCGGCAGTAGACCAACGCTAGTCGTACTTGCGCTTGTCCTCGATCACCTTGCCGTCGTTGGGCAGGGTGCCGACCGCAGCGAACGCGACGTCTCCGCGCAGCTTGGTCACGTCGCGGATCGATTCGACCAATGCCGATGCATCGTTCGTGCCTCCGGGCGCCACTTCGACATGCAGCGTCATACGGTCGACCCCGTCAGGATTGTCGACGACGAGCCGTGCGCGAACAATTGCGAGATGGCGCTTGACGATGGTCGCCACCTGCGCCGGATGGACGAACATGCCCTTCACCTTGGCCGTCTGATCCGCGCGCCCCATCCAACCTTTGATCCGCATGTTGGTGCGGCCGCACGGCGACGTCCCGGCCAGCACGGCCGACATGTCGCCGGTGCCAAAACGAATCAGCGGGTAATCGTAATTGAACACCGACGTCACGACGACCTCGCCCACTTCGCCTTCCGCCACAGGATCGCCGGTGCCCGGCCGCACGATTTCCACGATCACACCTTCGTCGACCACGAGGCCTTCACGCGCCGACGTCTCGTAGGCGATGCTGCCGAGATCGGCCGACGCGTACACCTGGTACCCGTGGATGCCGCGCGCCAGCAGTGCGTCGCGCAGCGCCGCGGGAAACGCTTCCGCCGACACCAGCGCTTTGGTCAATGAAGGCAGGGGCACGCCGAGCTCATCCGCCTTGTCGAGAATGATCTTCAGGAACGACGGCGTGCCGATGTAGCCACTGGGTCGCAACGCGGCGATGGCCTGCACCTGCAACTCGGTCTGCCCGGTGCCTGCGGGAAACACCGTGCAGCCCAGCGCGTGCGCGCCGGTTTCGAGCATCGAGCCCGCCGGCGTGAAATGATAGGAAAACGTATTGTGCGCGAGGTCGCCGCGACGAAACCCGGCTGCGAATAATGCTCGTGCGAGGCGCCAAAAGTCGACGCACGCGCCTTCGGGCTCGTGAATGCCCCCCGGACTTGCAAAAACACGCTTGATGTCGCCCCATCCGGTCGCGGCAAGGCCGCCAAACGGAGGCGCCGCCTTCTGCAGCTCGGCTAGGTCGGCTTTGCGCGTGACGGGCAGCTGTGCCAGCGCCGCACGCGACGTGATCGCGACCGGATCCACGTCGGCCAGGATCGCAGCAAACGCGGGCGCATGCGCCTTGGCGTGCGCGATCTGCTGCGGCAATGTTGCGAACAGCGCCCGTTCGCGCGCGTCTGGCGCGCGGATTTCGAGTGCATCGTAGTGATCATTCATGTGAGCGTCCGGTGGGCGAAGGCATGCCGGTGATGGCGGCTTGCACGCGCCGGGTGAGTTTGGCAAAGATCAATGTGTGCGACTGCATGATCAGTGCGCGCGCCTGCGCGTCGGTCAGCGCATTGGCACGCGTGACCTGCACCCAATGGGCGCGTGCCAGATAAGGCGCCGGAACGATGCCGGCTACGTCGGTCAATTCGAGAAAGCGATCGGGATCGCATTTGAAACTGAAGCTTGTCCTCGCGGGCTGCCCGACCAGAAAGACCGCAAACATGCGCCCGCCCACGCTATAGCACTCGTCGGCCCCCCATTTGATGTCCATCGTGGCACCAGGAAGGGTTGCGCAAAAGGTGCGCAACTTGTCGACGTTGAGGCGGGCCATCGATGCGCCTCGCTAGGACAGCCAGCGCTTGCGCCTGCGGTAATGCTTGACGTCGCGAAATGACTTTCGATTGCCGGACGACAGGCCGAGATAGAACTCCTTGACGTCCTCGTTGGCGGCGAGGTCGCTGGCCTTGCCGTCCATCACAACGCGACCGTTTTCCAGAATGTAGCCATAGTTGGCGTAACGCAGTGCCACGGTCGTGTTCTGCTCCGCAAGCAGGAACGACACATCTTCTTTGGTGTTGAGGTCGCGCACGATTTCGAAAATTTCCTCGACGATCTGCGGCGCCAGTCCCATCGATGGTTCGTCCAGCAAGATCATCGTCGGCGCCGCCATCAATGCACGACCGACGGCCGTCATCTGCTGTTCGCCACCGGACGTGTATCCCGACTGACTGTTGCGGCGCAACTTGAGACGCGGAAAATAGTGATAGACCTTTTCCAGCGCGACGCCGATGGTGGCACGCGACACGTTCCGCGTGAAGGCGCCGGTCAGCAGGTTTTCCTCCACCGTCAGATGCTGGAAGCAGTGGCGGCCTTCCATCACCTGGCACACCCCTTTTTTCACGAGTTCGTTGACCGTGAGCGTGTCAACGCGTTGACCCTTGAACTCGATGGTGCCCTTGGTGACTTCGCCGCGCTCGGCGCGCAGCAGGTTTGAAATCGACTTCAGCGTGGTGCTCTTGCCCGCACCGTTGGCGCCCAGCAACGCCACGACCGACCCCGCCGGCACCTCGAGCGACACCCCCTTCAGCACGAGAATGACGTGATCGTAGATCACCTCGATGTTGTTCACCGAAAGGTAAGGAGCTACAGGAGGCGCATGCGCAGCGGTAGTGGCATTCATAAATTAGGTGGTCACAAAACAAAAAAACGCCTGCAACCGCAGAACACCGAAATGAGCGGCGACCGCAGGCGGGCGACGCTCGATTTCGATGAGTTGGACCTCCGGACGGATGGGACGGCGAAGCCAGCCCCACCCGTACGATGGTTCAATTTTCCTTGGAGCAATCCCGCGGTGTGATCTTCTTCTCCGCTGCATACTTGGCCGCCGATTCCTCGACCATCTTGCGCACCAGTTCGCGATCGCCCGCCATGAACGGCGTGACTTGTTTGAATCCGTTGCCATCCCAGACCTGGAACTTGACCATGCCCGAGCCTTCATGATCGAGGCAGCTGGTTTTGACCGGTGGGAACAGACCGCCGGCACCCAACTCCTTGATGCGCGCTTCGGTGAGGTTGAGATGCTCAAG
>JBDTTY010000124.1:0-7164 GCA_040007975.1 Betaproteobacteria bacterium
GCCATCATCTTGGTTTCTCCTGTCTGAGTTACCGTAACTGTTATGTTGCTTCTCTTCATCGCAGGTGGTTCCGGATCGTCAATTTTCTTGTGCAACCTCTTGACAAACCCATTCCTCCTGCTGCCTGCATTGTAGCCACGTTTGCCGGATTTGCAAGATTTCGCCGCAACTTCCGGTACTTGGAATCGCGACTGTTGCGATTTCGCACACGCTTCAAAACCACGAATTTTCATCAATCGCGAAATCGATCGCGTGATTTGCGCGCGCATGCATTGCGTCGCCGCGCGGTGAAATTCAGCGCAGCGTTTGCTCGTCGGCAAAGAGGTCGTTGATGCGTTCGCGGCGGCGCACGACATGCGCGGCAGCACCGTCGACCATCACTTCGCACGCGCGGGGTCGCGTGTTGTAGTTGGAGCTCATGGCCATGCCGTAGGCACCTGCTGCGCCCACCGCGAGAAGATCGCCAGCGGCCAGCGACAAGCGGCGATCGTGCGCCAGAAAGTCGCCGCTTTCGCAGACCGGGCCGACGATATCCCACTGTCGTTCGCCGCCGACACGCGGTCGCACGGCGTCGACCGGATGCCACGCTGCGTAGAGTGCGGGACGCAGCAGATCGTTCATCGCGGCGTCGACGATGGCGAAGTTTTTGGAGGCACCGGGCTTCAGGTATTCGACGCGCGTCAGCAGGACGCCGGCGCTGCCTATGATGCGCCGACCGGGTTCGAACAGCAGGCGTTCGTGGCGGCCCGCAAACACGGTGCGCACCATGGCGGCGTAGTCGGGGAGAGCGACCGGCGTCTCGTCGCGATAGCGAATGCCGATGCCACCGCCCAGGTCGATGTGGTTAAGGGCAATGCCATCGGCGCGCAGCCGGTCGACCAGGTCGAGGATCTTCTCCGCCGCCTCGCGATACGGATCGAGTTCGGTGATCTGCGAGCCGATGTGGATGTCGATCCCGTGGACCGCGATATGCGGCATCTGCGCCGCGCGTCGGTACAGCGCCGGTGCATCGGCATAGGCAACGCCGAACTTGCTTTCCTTGAGACCGGTGGCGATGTACGGATGCGTTTTCGGGTCGACATCGGGATTGACGCGAAAGCTTACCGGTGCGCGTTTGCCCAGGCGCGCGGCGAGCTCGACCAGGCGATCGAGCTCACCTTCGGATTCGACGTTGAAACACAAAATGCCGCGATTGAGCGCGTCGGCCATCTCCGCTTCCGACTTGCCGACACCCGAAAATACGACTTTGGCGGGATCGCCTCCTGCCGCCAGGACACGCGCGAGTTCGCCGCCGGAAACGATGTCGAAGCCGCTGCCCAAGTCTGCCAGCAGCTTCAATACCGCGAGGTTGGAATTGGCCTTCATTGCGTAGCAGACGAGGTGTGGGACGCCGGCAAAGGCGGAGTCGTAGTCTCGAAACGCCGCGGTGATGGCCGCACGCGAATAGACATAACAAGGCGTACCGAAATCCGCGGCGATCTTGGCAAGCGAAACGCCTTCGGCGTGGAGTTCGCCGTTGCGGAACACGAACGCGGTCACGGCTTCTTTTCGGCGGGTGCGGGCGTCGGTGACGTTGCTGCCGAAGCGGGTGTGGACGACGATGCGGCGGGTGCGGGCACCGCGACTACAGGTGACGGCGGCGCGGGCGGCAGCACAAGCGGGCCCTTGATGCCGCAACCCGCGGTGGCGAGCATGGCAAGTGTCAAGACGGCGCTGCGCTGAAATTGACGTAACATCGGCGCAAATCCTATCACGCACCCATGAGCCAAGACACCGCATTCCTCATTGCCGCCGATGCCACCCTGGCGGCGATCGGCACCGCACTCGATGCGGCACTCGTCACGTCGGACGCCGATGTCGACTGGAGCTTGAACGACGGCATCCTCGAGATCGATTGCGGTGACGACGGCAAACTGATCGTCAACCGCCATGGCGTCAACCGCGAGATCTGGGTGGCGGCACGGGCCGGGGGTTATCACTTTCGCGCCGATGGTGGCGCCTGGCGCGATACGCGATCGGGCGAAATGCTGCGCGACGTGCTGTCGCGGTTGCTGCGCGATCAAGCTGATTTCGCGGTGGACCTGGCCGGATTGCCGCCAGCATCGGGCTGACGTCGCGGTACGAGCCGCGTCACGCCGCGAGCAGCGCGGTCCAGTCTTCCAGTGCGCGGCGACGCTCCGCGTGACCCGGCATCAGCGTCTCCACCAGCGCCCAGAAGCGCGCCGAATGGTTGAGTTCAACCAGGTGGGCGACCTCGTGGGCAACTACGTATTCCGCCAGCGCCGGTGGCAATTGCACCAGCCGCCAGTTGAGGCGAATCACGCCGCGCGCGTTGCAACTGCCCCATTCGCTGCGTGCATTGGACAGGCGCACCGTGGGCGGCGTGGTGGTCAGGCGCCCTGCGTAGGCTGCCACCTGCGGCGCCACGACACGCCACGCCTGCTCCTGCAGCCACTTGCCCACGGCGGCGGCCACGATCGCCTGCTCGTGCGCGTGCGGATGCAAAATCGTCAGATGAAAGAGATCGGCATCGATGTGCGCGCGCCGCGCCGGATACACCTCCAGCGCCAGCTCGCAGCCACGAAACAGGATCGGTGCGCCGCTCTTCCATTCGCGCGGCATCACGTCGCGCCGGCGCCCGCGCCATTCCTCCAGTGCCTTGACGATCCACTGTGCGCGTTCGATCAACGCGGCTTCGATCTCGGACAGCGTCACCCAGCGGGGGGCGCGTACCGTCAGGCCCTCCAGATTGACCTCCATGCCGATCGTGCGTCGACGCGCACGGATCAAACGGTAATCCACCGGCTGCCCGGCTAGTGCCACGCGCCGTACCTGCCCTTCGCGGGCGCGCCGCGCAGCGTCGCCCTTCAGTTGATCGAGGCGCAGGTAAGCGGTTGGTACCTGTACGCGTTTCATTGTGGCGCCCCGAGCCGCGTCACTTCGGCCTCGATCCAGGATTCCACGGCCTGCATCAACGTGGAGGGATCGCGGCCCTCTGACGCGATCGGGGCCCCGATCGTCATCGTGATCGTGCCGGGTCGCTTGCCAAAAATGCCCTTGGGCCACAAGTAACCGGCGTTGTGCGCGACCGGAATGATTGGGACCTCGAGCGCGTTGGCAAGGCGGGCGCCGCCGGTTTTGTATTTGGCGCGGGTGCCGACGCGGATGCGCGTGCCTTCCGGATACACGACGATCCAGAATCCCTGCTTGAATCGCTCGCGGCCCTGTTCGACCATCTGCTGCATCGCGTCCGTGCCGGCCTTGCGGTCGATGGTGATGGGCGAGGACAGAGCGAAGCCCCAGCCGAAAAACGGGATCGACAACAGTTCCTTCTTGGCCACGTAGGCGAGCGGCGGAAAGTATTGATTGAGCGACAGGGTTTCCCATGTCGAACTGTGCTTCGAGACCACGATATGCGGGGCTGCGCGCGTGTCTGCCGGGATGTGCTCCAGGCCGTTGACCTGCCAGCGGATGCCGCAGATCATTCTTGCGCCCCACAGATTGACGCCGCACCAGCTCACGGCCAACTGATACGTCCAGAGTCGCGGCGACCAGAACATCAGCAGCATCGCTGCCGCGTAGCAGGGGGTGACGATCAGCTGGAACAGCAGGAAGACCAGCGAGCGCAGCGCCGACAACACGGAGGCGGGGCCGCCGCTCATAAGTCGCCCTCGTTGTACCTGCGTGCAAGGGACAAGAGTTGGGCGTCGGTCGACCTCAATCGCGCGGCGACGCGCGCTTCGCGCCTCCCTTCGGCCGCCGCGCTCATTCGTTGGAGAGTAGCGCCGACACGGCGAACGCCAGGTCCGGGAAGATCACGGTGTTCTTGGGGAAATTGCCGTCACGCAACGTCTTCTCGCCTTTTCCGGTCAGCACCAGGATCGGCTGCGCGCCCGCCACATCCGCGGCCTGCAGGTCGCGCAAAGAGTCGCCGACACAGGGCACTCCCGTCAACTCCATATTGAATCGCCGGCCGATCTCCAGCAGCATGCCCGGCTTGGGTTTGCGGCATTCGCAGCGGGCGTCCGCGGTATGCGGACAAAAGAAGACGGCGTCGAGCCGCGCACCGACGTGACCCAGCGCCTTGTGCATCTTTTCGTGGATGGCGTTCAACATCGCCATGTCGAACAGGCCACGACCGATGCCGGACTGATTGGTGGCCACAACCACGCGATAACCCGCGTGGTTAAGGCGCGCCACGGCTTCGAGACTGCCCGGGACAGCCCGCCATTCCTCCGGCGTCTTGATGAACTGGTCGCTGTCGTGATTGATCACCCCATCACGATCGAGCACGATCAGTTTCGCGGCACGGGTGGGAACGACGGCTTCGGAACCGAGCTGGACCATGGCTATTGGGCAAGTTTGGAAATATCGGCCACGCGGTTCATCGTTGCGGCCACGCCACGCAGCAGCGCCAGCCGGTTGGCGCGGATCGCCGGATCGTCGGCCATCACCATCACGTCTTCGAAGTAGCGATCCACGGCAGGTTTGGCGGTAGCCAGCGCACGCAACGCACCGGCGAAATCGCCTTTGCCGTAGTCGGCATCCACTTGCGGACTCAAGCGCGCGAATATTGCGAACAGGTCATGCTCCGCGCCGGCGGCGAGTTGCGCGTTGTCGACGGCAGCAGCGGCTTCAGTGCCGCTTTTGCGCAGAATGTTGACAATGCGCTTATTGGCGGCAGCCAGCGCGGCGGCCTCGGGCAACGCGGCAAACGCCTGCACGGCGGCGAGCCGCGACGGCAGATCGGCAATGACATCGGGACGCGCGTCGACCACCGCAGCCACCTGATTGGCTGAGTAGCCATGATCGCGCAGGTATCCGCGCAGCCGGTCGAAGATGAAATCAAGCAGCGCGTCGCGCGACGAGGTGATCCCGGGCACGGTGCTGAACGCGGCGAACGCGTGATCCACGAGCGCGCCAAGCTGCAGCGGCTGCTGGCGTTCGATCAGGATCCTGATCACGCCCAATGCCGCGCGGCGCAGCGCAAACGGGTCCTTGTCGCCGGTGGGAATTTGCCCGATGCCAAACATGCCGGCCAGCGATTCGAGTTTGTCCGCGAGCGCCACGGATTGGGCGACGGCGTCGTCGGGCAACGCGGCACCGGCGCTCTTGGGCCAGTAATGCTGCTCGATCGCGGCGGCAACCGCAGGCGCCTCGCCATCGTGGGCGGCGTAGTAGCGGCCCATCAAGCCCTGCAACTCGGGAAACTCACCGACCATGTCGGTGACCAGATCCGCCTTGGCGAGCTGTGCAGCGCGATCCACGTGTGCCGGGTCGGCACCAAGCAGCGGCGCGATCTTGCCGGCAATGAACCGTACCCGGTCCATGCGTTGGGCTTGTGTGCCCAACTTGTTGTGATAAACGATGCTGCGCAACTTGTCGATGCGGGTGTCCAGCCGTTGCCGCCGGTCCTGGTCGAAGAAGAACTTGGCGTCAGCCAGGCGGGCGCGCAGCACGCGCTCGTTGCCGCTGATGATCGCACTCGGATCCAGCGTTTCGAGGTTGCTGACCAGCAGGAAGCGATTGACGAGGCGCCCGGCATCGTCGGCCAGCGCAAAATATTTCTGGTTCAACTGCATCGTCAGGATCAGACATTCCTGCGGGACCGTCAGATACGCCGCATCGAAGGTGCCTTGATACACGGCCGGCCATTCGACCAGCGCCGTGACTTCGTCGAGCAGCGCGTCCGGCATGATCGGCGTGGCGTCTCCTGCCGCACCTTCAAGACCCACGATGATGCGTGCACGTCGCGCCGCAAAGGAGGGGATCACTTTGCCTTCCGCGGCGAGTGTGGGCGCGTAGGCGTCGGCGGTGGCGATGGAGCGCTCGCCATGCGACAGGAAGCGATGACCACGCGTGATGCGTCCGGCCTCGAGATCGAGCGCATGCACGGCGAGGATGTCGGGACCATGCAGCGCGACGAGACCATGCGCCGGGCGCACGAACTTGACCGTGGAACCATCGGGACGCTGATAGCTCATCACCTTGGGAATCGGCAACTTGGCAATCGTATCGGCAAGGACCGACTGCAGTCCGACGGCGAGCGCGACACCAGGGCGCGTGCCGACGTGAAACAACGCGTCAGCCTTGCCGTCGGATTCGCGCAGCAGCGATGCGATGGCCGATTCCGCGATGCCGGCGGCGGCAAGCTTCTTCAACAGGGCCGGCGAGGGCGTGCCGCTGGCGTTAAAGGCGACAGTGACGGGCAACAGTTTCTGTTTGAACGATTGCGCCGGCGACACGGCGCGAACATTGGCGATGGTGACCGCGAGCCGGCGCGGTGTGGCGTAGCCGTTGACCGCGTCGTCGCTGGTAACAAAGCCCTGCGCGAGCAAGCCGCTGGCGATGCCATCCGCAAATGCTTCGCCCAGACGCTTCAGCGCCTTGGGCGGCAGTTCTTCCGTGAGGAGCTCGACCAGCAGCGTGCGGCTGACGGCTTGTTCCGCGGTCATGCGGCCGCCTTGGCTGACGGCGCCAGCATCGGGAAGCCCAGTGCCTCGCGCGCTTCGTAGTAGGCCTGCGCCACCAAGCGCGACAGCGTGCGGATGCGGCCGATGTACGCGGCACGTTCGGTGACGGAAATGGCGCCACGCGCGTCCAGCAGGTTGAACGTATGACCGGCCTTCAGGATCATCTCGTAGCCGGGTAGCGGCAGCTTGGCATCCAGCAGCCGCTTGGCTTCGCTTTCGAAGTACACGAACTGGTCGAAGAGCTTGGCCTCGTTGGAGGCGTCAAACGCGTATTTCGATTGCTCCACTTCGTTCTGGTAGTAGATATCGCGATAGGACATCGTGTCGGTGTAGCGCAGGTCATAGACCGACTCCACATTTTGCAGGTACATCGACATCCGCTCGAGACCGTAGGTGATTTCGCCGGTGATCGGGTTGCAGTCGAGGCCACCGACCTGCTGGAAATACGTGAACTGTGTGATCTCCATGCCGTTCAACCAGACTTCCCAACCTAGCCCCCACGCCCCCAGCGTCGGGTTTTCCCAATCGTCTTCGACAAAGCGCACGTCGTTCTTGGTGAGATCAAAGCCCAGCGCTTCGAGTGAGCCGAGATACAGCTCGAGAATATTCGTGGGCGAGGGCTTCAACACCACCTGAAACTGGTGATGCTGATGCAGACGATTGGGATTTTCGCCGTAGCGGCCGTCCTTGG
>JBDTTY010000125.1:0-7145 GCA_040007975.1 Betaproteobacteria bacterium
TCGTCGGCAAATTCAACTTGCGCCGAACGCTGCTGCGCGCGCACCAAACGCTCCATCATGCGCAGATCCCGATCGGTGATCCTGAGCGCGGCATCCGCCCACACTTCGACCACGCGGATCAGCTCCTCGCGCGTTACCGGCGAGACCTCACCGCGCGCACGTTCAAAAGCACGGCGACCATTGCCGCTCTTCGAATGTCTTTTCACATAGGCGTAAACCGCGGCCTCGCCCGTGCCTTCGGCTGTGATCACATCGACAACACCCATATCGAACAATTGACGCGCCGTGTACACGCTGCCGCTGGTGATCAGTTCCTCGGCCGTACGCCGTCCGACTTTGCGCGACAGGAAGCTGTAAGCGCCCATGCCCGGAAACAGGTTGAACAGAATTTCGGGGAAGCCCATGCGTGCGGTTTCTTCCGCGATCAGCACGGTGGCTGACAATGCAGCCTCGAAGCCGCCGCCTAATGCCTCGCCCTGCACCAGCGAAATCGTCGTCATCGGCAGATCACAATTGCGATACCACGGATAAAGATCGTCGATGCATTTCGTGCCGTAATTCAGGAGACCTTGACGATCGCGCGACTCGATCAGTGTGCGGAACAACGAGAGATCACCACCGAGGTTGAATACACCCGGTACTTTCGATGCGAGCACGCCGTAACGAATGGTGTGCTGCTCGCCGTTGTGCCACAGCGTGCCCCCACCGTTTTGAATGCTGTCGATGTAAACGCGCAGATCCGAAAGCAGATCGGCGTTGAAGCATGGCCGAGGACGCGGCTTCATGAACGCCCAGTACACGCCAAACTCGTCATCGAAACGAGTTTCGACTTGGCTCAGTTGCGGTTGGGAAAGATAGCGAATGTCAGCAACGGTGTTCATTTTTAGGCTCCAGCGGTGGGGTCAATGGGGTACTACGGGTGGGGTCGATCACATTGTGGCAAACAAAGAGGTGCGACGCCAGCAAGTAACTTCGTTGGATTACGCGCCAACTACCGGTTCGTATGCGTTTTTGGTCGCAGGGGTGTCGTTGCTTGACTAATATTGTTCACTACAATATGACTCAATCATCGTGTCTATCGACCGAATACCACCTTGTGGTACGCGCGAATCGCTCGAACAGTTGACGGCAGCCGAGCCTATTGCGAAGGCACCAGTAGTCCTCTTTTATCGTTTTCTTTTATGTCGTTACAAAACATACTTGCCGTGATACATGCAATAGCTATGCACGGACGTGGGCGGTGAGCCGCACGGCATTTCGTTGGAGTGGCTTTGGGGGACGAAATGGGGGGCAGTTCACCGCCCACGCGCCACAGGAATCGCGCCACCGGCCAGAATGGCAGGACAGAATCGCAGGAAAGTCCCAACCTTAGAGCGGCTGCCAGACGCCCCCGACTAGCCCCTCAACCGGACGAAACGTGGCTTTGTATGCCATCTTGCGACTTTGCGCGATCCAGTAGCCGAGATAGAGATGCGGCAACGACAACGCGCGGCATCGATCGATTTGCCACAGGACGTTGTAGGTACCGTAACTCGTCGTCGGAATATCAGGCTCAAAAAACGTGTAGACCGATGACAGTCCGTCCACCAGCCGATCGACCAAGCTGACCATTCGCAGCACCCCATCCTCGCGAAACTCGTAGAGGTCGGTCGCAACGTTGCTGTGCAGCAAAAAATGCTGGTACTGCTCGCGGCTGTCCTGGTCCATTCCGCCACCGGGATGGCGAAAGCGCTGGTAGCGCAGGTAGAGCGCGTAATGCTCGGGGTCGTAGGCCAATTCGCGCCGGATCGTCGTCAATCCACCATGCGCACGCAGCGCCTTGCGCTGGGTTCGGTTAGGGGCGAACGCCGCCACCGGCACCCGCACCGGCACGCAGGCCCGACAGTGATCGCAATAAGGGCGATACGTAAATGCGCCGCTGCGCCGAAAGCCCAACCGGACCAACTCGCTGTACACCCGCGTGTCGATCAGGTGGCTGGGTGTGGCCACCTGCGAGCGCGCCGCACGATCCGGAAGATAGCTGCAGGGATAGGGGGCCGTCGCATAGAACTGCAGCGATGTCAGCGGAAGGTCGTTGAGCTTGCTCACCGCGCCCCTGTCGAAAGCGAAGGCCATGCGGCGCCCGTTCCGAAATCGGATTGCCACGGGCCCGATGGCGCACTTGAGTGTACCAAGTCGACGAGTTGCGCCGCAAACATGCCGCGCGAGATCGGTCGCGCGCCTAGCGACGCCAGATGCGCCGTCTCCTGCTGACAGTCGATCAGCGGGATTCCCCGCCGTTGCATTTGTGCAACAAGGGCCGCCAGCGCGACCTTCGACGCATCCGTCGCGTGCGCAAACATCGATTCGCCAAAAAACATCCGGTCGATCTCGATGCCATACAGGCCTCCGACCAGTTGCCCGTGCTGCCAGCTCTCGACGCTATGCGCATAGCCCAATTCATGCAACGCGCAATACGCGTCGACGATGGCTGACGTGATCCAGGTGCCGCCCTGCCCTGCACGCGGTGTGGCCGCGCATTGCTCGATCACCTGCCGAAAGGCGGTGTCGAATCGTGTTTGGAACGTACCGGCGCGAATGCGTTTGCGCAACGAGCGCGGCAATTGAAACTCCGCCACATGCAGCACCATGCGCGGGTCGGGGCTCCACCACAGGATCGGCTGATCTCCCGAGTACCACGGAAATATCCCGCGGCGATAGGCGGCGATCAGCCGTTGCGGCGAAAGGTCACCGCCTGCCGCCAGCAATCCGTTGGGGTCGACCAATGCCTCGTCCAATGCCGGGAACGGCGTGTCGACGTCAAGCCAGGGAATCATGGGCGGGGGTCGACACGCGAGGAAGCGCCTGACGTCAATGTCACGGCAAGTGGAACGGGGTGCGGGCAACGGCGGTCATGGACGGTTCCGGTAGAATTCACGCATTCTTTCATTCGCGGTGGGGTTTTCCCAATCGGGTACCTGCCTGACTTCGCCTCGCTCGAGCATCGCCCCGGTAGCTCAGTGGATAGAGCAGTCCCCTCCTAAGGGACAGGTCACACGTTCGATTCGTGTTCGGGGCGCCATCCCAATTTGATCAGGTCTCCTTTGCCATTGTCACCGCCCATGCCTTCGGCGCCACCCCCAGTCCGGTATCGGATTGTCCCGCATGATCGAACGGCCCATCGGTACGAAGTCAGCGTCTCCGTCGACGTCCCTGCCGCCGACGGCCAACTGTTCCGACTACCAACATGGATTCCTGGCAGCTACCTGATCCGCGAATTTGCGCGCCACTTCGTGTCCGTGCGTGCCACCGGAAACGGGCAGCCTGTCGCCATTGCCAAGACCCGCAAGGACACGTGGCAGGTCGCGCCGTGCGCCGGGCCGCTGACGGTCACGGCCGAGGTTTACGCCTACGACATGTCGGTGCGCACGGCTTATCTTGACGCGCAGCGCGGTTATTTCAACGGCGCGGCCGTGTTCCTGTGTCCGGTTGGACACGAGCATGCGCCATGCATTGTCGACATCGTGGCGCCCGCAGGAGGCGACGCCGCAACGTGGCAGGTGTCCACCACATTGCTCAACGAGGCGGCGCCTGATGGCGGCTTCGGCACGTATCGCGCCGCCGACTACGACGAATTGATCGATCATCCGGTGGAAACCGGCGTCCTCGCCACCGCATCATTTGTCGCCGGCGGCGTGCCGCACGATATCGCGGTGGCTGGGCGACAGCAGGGCGACCTGCCGCGACTCGCCCGCGATCTCACCCGGGTGTGCCAATGGCAGATCGATTTCTTTGGTGGTGCGCCGTTTGCGCGGTACCTCTTTCAGATCGCGGCCGTCACCGACGGCTATGGTGGCCTCGAGCATCGCGCCAGCACGAGCCTCATCTGCCGACGCAATGAGTTGCCCCGCGTCGGCGACTCGGGCGTAAGCGACGACTATCTGACGCTTTTGGGGCTGGCGAGCCACGAATATTTTCACGCGTGGAACGTAAAGCGCATCAAGCCTGCGGCCTTCATGCCCTACGATCTGACGCAGGAAAACTACACGCGTCAGTTGTGGGCTTTTGAAGGCATCACGTCGTATTACGACGATCTCGCGCTGCTGCGCTGTGGCCTGATCGACGCGCCACGCTATCTTGAGTTGTTGGCGCGCGCAATCACGACCATGCAGCGGGCACCCGGTCGGCACGTGCAAAGTGTCGGCGACTCCAGCTTCGATGCTTGGATCAAGTTCTATCGTGCAGACGAGAACACGCCCAATGCTGTCATCAGCTACTACGGCAAGGGTTCGCTGGTGGCGTGTCTGCTCGATCTCGAACTGCGGCGAGACGGCACTAGCTCTCTTGACGTGCTGATGCGCGCACTGTGGGATCGGTACGGGAAGCCGGGCGTCGGCGTACCTGAAGGCGCCATTGCCGCACTTGCCAGCGAACTCGCCGGTCGCGACCTCGACGAATTTTTCAAGCGCTATGTCGATGGTGTCGATGAGTTGCCATTGGCGGCGATGCTGGCGGACGTCGGCGTCGAGTTAACGTTGCGACCCTCGACCGGCACCAGGGATCGCGGCGGCAAGCCCGCTGCCGGCCCGGTGGAGCGTTGCACGCTGGGTATTCGCGTGGGTAGCGACATGAAGGTGGGCGTCGTGCTGCGCGACGGCCCAGCCGCACGGGCCGGACTCTCCGCCGGCGACGTGCTGGTGGCGATCGATGGCATGAAGGCCACGACCGACGCGCTGGCGGCACTCGCGGAGCGCGGCGTGCCGGATGCCGACATTCGCCTCCACGCGTTTCGCCGTGATGAGTTGATCACCGTTGACGTCACGTTGGCACCGGCACCGGATGACACCTGCGTACTGGCGTTAGCACCCGCACCATCATCAGCCGCGCTTGCCCGCAGGATCGCGTGGCTGGGTGCGTAACCGTCTGATGCGCCTGCTTGCAGGCGCCGCCATGCTGGGGGTCGGGATCGCGACTGCCGCGGCACCTCCGCCCACCCGCGTTGATAGCACCGTCGACACGTACTTCGGAAACACCATTGCGGACCCCTACCGCTGGCTGGAAGATACCGCAGCCACCGATACGCGGGCCTGGTTCAACGCGCAAAACGCGTTCACGCGACAACTGCTCGATGCGCTGCCGGGCCGCACCGCTTTACACCAGCAACTGCGCGCCCTCAACACCACCGATTCCAAGGTGAAGGACGTGCAGCGCGCAGGCGACCGGATTTTCTTCCTGCGCCGCGCCGCCAATGAGCAGCACTATCAGTTGTTTGTGCAGGAAGGGCTGGCCGGCACGGCGCGGCTCCTGATCGATCCCGATCGCTATCGCACCGGCACCGAGCCCGCCGCCATCGACTACTACCGCGCGTCGCCCAATGGCCAGCGGATTGCATTCGGTGTGGCACTCGGTGGCAGCGAAGATTCCACGATGCATGTACTCGATGTCGATTCGAAAGCGGCACTTGGCCCGCCCGTGCCCCGCGCACGCTGGGCGGATCCCGTATGGCGTTTTGACAGCACGGTCTTGTTCTTCACCCAGCAAAAGGCATGGCCCGCCGGGACGCCGGCGGCCGATTTGCTGAAAGACAGTCGCGCGATGATGCGCACGATCGCCACCATCGGCCCTGCGGTGGACGTGCCGATATTCGGTCGTGCTCTTGATATCGACGTGGAGATGGCGCCAGACGACACGCCCGGCGTCGATGGATCACCGGTGTCGCCGTTTGCGTTGGGGGTCGTGCATCACGGCACGCAACTCGAATTGACAATTTACGTGGCTCGCCTCAACACGTTGCACAGTGGCAAGACGCCGTGGCGCAAATTGGCGGGACCCGAACGCGGGATCGTGGGCTACGACATTCGTGGCGAATGGATCTATGTGGTCACCAACGAAAACGCGCCGCGCTATCGCGTGCTGCGCTGGTCGCTCAATGATCCGCGCCCGTTCACGCCGGCCGATGCCGATGTGGTGGTGGCCGAATCCTCACGCGTGGTCAAAGGGCTAAGCGTGGCTCGCGATGCGCTATACGTCCAGCAACAGGATGCCGGTGTCGGCCGCTTGTTGCGACTTGAATACAACGTTCGACCGGTCAAGTCGCGCACACGCGCCACCACGATGACAGCACGCAATGCGCCATTGCCGTCAAAGCCTGCCGGCGTCGCACGCAGCACGGAAATCCGTCTTCCTTTCACCGGCGCCATTGCCGAACGCTCGATCGATCCGATGCACGCCGGCGCACTGCTGAAATTGGTGGGGTGGACCGAATCGCCCGGCTATTTCGTGGTCGACGGCAAGTCGGGTGCGGTCACGCCTACTGTACTGTTGGCACCTGCGCGCGCCGACTTCGGCAACGTCACCGCCATGCAAACGATGGTCACCAGTCACGACGGGGTCAACGTGCCCGTGACGATCGTACATGCGAAGGGACAGCGACGAGATCGCAGTGCGCGCGTCCTGCTTGACGTCTATGGCGCCTATGGCGTCAGCCAGGAACCGTTCTTCTGGCCATCGCTATTGGCGTGGATCGAGCGCGGCGGCGTTTATGTCGTGGCGCACGTTCGCGGCGGTGGCGAACTCGGGCACGCTTGGTATCGCGGTGGCTACCAAGCCACCAAGCCCAACACATGGCGCGACGCGATTGCGGTGGGGGATTGGCTGGTGCAAACCGGATGGACGACGCCATCGCGACTGGCCATCACCGGCGCCAGTGCAGGGGGCGTCGCGGCGGGCAATGCGATCATCGATCGCCCCGACCTCTTTGCCGCGATGGTGAGTCAGGTCGGCTTTCACGACACGCTGCGGGGTGAAACCGGGTTGGTCGGTCCCGGCAACATTCCCGAATTCGGCAGCGTCATGACCGAATCAGGGTTTCGCGATCTGCTGGCGATGAGCAGCTACGCGCGACTACGCGATGGCGTGCGCTATCCCGCCGCGCTGCTGACCACAGGCTTCAACGATCCACGTGTGGATTCGTGGGATCCCGGCAAGATGGCCGCGCGTCTGCAGGCAATCAATGCCGGCCCCGGCGGCAGTGGGAGACCCGTGCTGCTGCGCGTTGATTTCGATGCCGGCCACGGCGGCGGCACCCTCGACCAACTGATCGACGAGACCACGGACGTCATGGCGTTTCTGCTGTGGCAGACCGGCGCACAAGATTTTGCACTGCC
>JBDTTY010000126.1:0-7139 GCA_040007975.1 Betaproteobacteria bacterium
GCGACCCCCGGCGTGACAGGCCGGTATTCTAACCAACTGAACTACCACTCCAATGACAACTGAAACCAGCACGCTGAAACCACCGGCGCACCGACAAACTGGTGGGTGCTGAGAGGCTCGAACTCCCGACATTCGCCTTGTAAGGGCGACGCTCTACCAACTGAGCTAAGCACCCCTGGCCCTCACAACACGCCCGGGACACACGCGGATCCGGAGTGCTGTCGTGCCCGATACGTGCAACCGGGCGACTCACTTGGCAAACTACCTGGCAACTCGCTTGACACCTCAGTTGACATACCTGAGACCGGCGTGCGAAGTCCGCTAGTTTAACGCATCCTTCAGCGCTTTTCCAGCGCGGAACTTCGGCACCTTGGCGGCGCGGATCTTGATGGCGGCGCCGGTGCGGGGATTGCGGCCGGCGCGCGCCGTGCGTTTGCCGACGTAAAAGGAGCCGAAGCCGACCAGCGTGACCATCGTGCCTTTCTTGAGCGAACCGCGGATGGCGTCCACGGTGGCATCGAGCGCCCGCCCGGCAGCCGCCTTCGAGATATCGGCGTGCTTGGCGATCGCATCGATCAATTCTGATTTGTTCACAAACGTCCCCTCATGTCTGAATTTTATTCGAGAGTTCGATTCAAGGATCGAGAATTTTGGAGGTGAACCGAACGGTGCACCGGAATGATCGTTATAGCGCCGGCGATTTCGCCGTGTCAAGAAAAAATCCGTCACCACTGCGCGAGCAATTGGTCCGCTATGGCTCGTAGATTCGTGTTACGTGCGAGGAAGCAGTTGCACGTGTTTGAAGTGATGCGATTGATGCCGTGCAGCGCGCACAGCCATAGTGTTGCAACGAAGGCGCAAAAAAAATCGCGGGCAGTTTCCATGCCCGCACCGCGTATGAATTTTCCTGTTGCATCGCACCGGATGCTGCATTTCGCGCTGCGTCCGGTGCGTGCAGGACGTCAGTGCTTGAGGACGGCAGCCTTGTCGTCCGCTCCCGCCACCGGCGCCACCGGTGGCACGTCGGTCTTATCCTTGTCCTCGACCAGCGGCACCGGGTGCCGTTCGAGTGCCGCTTCCAGCACCTGCTCGATCCAGCGTACCGGATGGATGTCGAGACGATTCTTGATCTCGTCGGGAATCTCGGCCAGATCCTTCACGTTTTCTTCGGGAATCAATACCGTCTTGATGCCGCCACGACCGGCTGCCAGCAATTTTTCTTTCAATCCGCCGATCGGCAGCACTTCACCACGCAGCGTGATTTCGCCGGTCATCGCCACATCGCAGCGCACGGGGATGCCCGTCAGCACCGACACGATGGACGTAACGATGGCGCCACCTGCCGAAGGTCCGTCCTTTGGCGTTGCACCTTCGGGCAGATGGATGTGCAAATCCGTCTTCGTGTAGAAATCCGCGGGGATGCCCAACTGCTTCGACCGATGGCGAACGACCGACAGCGCGGCAGCAATGGACTCGTTCATCACGTCGCCCAACTTGCCCGTGCTGGTGGTTTTGCCCTTGCCCGGCAAGGCCACCGCTTCGATCGTGAGGAGATCGCCACCCACTTCGGTCCAGGCAAGACCGGTGACCTGGCCCACCTGATTCTGCTTTTCGGCGATGCCATACGTATAGCGACGCACACCCAGATACTTGTCGAGGTTCTTGGAATTGATCTCGACTGGCGTCTTCGCCTTGCGCATCTTGCCTTCGGACTCTTTCAGCAACAGCGCCTTGACCACCTTGCGGCAGATCTTCGAAATGTCCCGCTCGAGACTGCGCACACCCGCTTCGCGCGTGTAATAGCGCACGATGTCGCGCAGCGCACTTTCGGCCACATGCAGTTCGTCTGCCTTGATGCCGTTGGCTTTCATCTGCTTGGGCGTCAGGTACTGCTTGGCGATCGCGATCTTCTCGTCTTCGGTATAGCCCGACAGGCGAATGACTTCCATCCGGTCCAGCAACGGCGCCGGAATGTTCATCGAGTTGGCGGTAGCGACAAACATCACATCGGACAGGTCGTACTCGACCTCGATGTAATGATCGACAAACGTATCGTTCTGCTCCGGATCGAGCACTTCAAGCAACGCGGACGACGGGTCACCGCGGAAGTCCTGACCCATCTTGTCAACTTCATCCAGCAGGAACAGCGGATTGCGCACACCCACTTTGGTCATGTTCTGCAGAATTTTGCCGGGCATCGAGCCGATGTACGTGCGGCGGTGGCCGCGAATTTCGGCTTCGTCGCGCACGCCGCCAAGACTCATCCGCACAAATTTGCGGCCAGTGGCCTTCGCCACCGATTGGCCGAGCGAGGTCTTGCCCACGCCGGGCGGACCAACGAGGCAAAGGATCGGCGCTTTCAGCTTGTCGACGCGCTGCTGGACGGCCAGATACTCGACGATGCGTTCCTTGACCCGTTCGAGACCGTAGTGATCGGCGTCCAGAATCTTGACGGCCTGCGCCAGATCTTTGCTGATCTTGGTCTTCTTGCGCCAAGGCAGTGACGTCAGCGTGTCGATGAACGTGCGCACAACCGTGGCCTCGGCTGACATCGGCGACATCATCTTCAGCTTCTTCAGCTCGGACATGGCCTTGGCCTCGGCCTCTTTCGACATGCGAGCGGCCTTGACCTTCTTTTCCATTTCCTCGAGATCGGCGTTTTCGTCGCCCTCGCCCAATTCTTTCTGGATCGCCTTGACCTGTTCGTTCAGGTAGTACTCGCGCTGGCTCTTCTCCATCTGGCGCTTGACGCGACCACGGATGCGCTTTTCCACCTGCAGGATGTCGACTTCGCCTTCCAGCACGCCGAGCAGATGCTCGAGGCGCTTGCCGACTTCGCCCATTTCGAGAATCTGCTGCTTCTGCTCGAGCTTCAGCGGCAGATGGGCAGCGATGGCATCCGCCAACCGGCCGCCATCATCGATGCCGGACATCGACGTCAGGATTTCCGGCGGAATCTTCTTGTTCAATTTGACGAACTGATCGAACTGCGCGAGCAACGCCCGGCGCATCGCTTCGACTTCGTTGGCGCTGCCAATGTCGGCCACCATGGGCACAGCCTCGGCGACCAGATAGTCACCGCGGTCCTCGACACTGGCGATGCGGGCGCGTTGCGTACCTTCGACCAGGACCTTGACGGTACCGTCGGGCAATTTCAGCATCTGCAAAACGGTGGCGATGCTGCCGATCTCATAGAGATCGCTGCCGGCGGGATCGTCCTTGGCGGCCTGTCGCTGTGCGGCCAACAGGATGTGCTTGCCGGTATCCATGGCGACGTCCAGCGCCTTGATCGACTTGGGGCGCCCGACGAACAACGGAATCACCATGTGCGGAAACACGACCACATCGCGCAACGGCAGCAGCGGCAGCGCGGACAGGTCGGCGGGGAGACTGGGCGTGGAAGACATGGTGGTGGGTGGCTTTCAGTGAGGGGTACTTCTAGGAAAATGGGGGTCCCGAGGCGGCCTGTCAAGCCGTCCTTCGCAAGGGACTATCAATTTCCTTTTAAAACGGGAGGTTAGGACGACGACGCCGCCATTTTTGGCGGGTCGGCGTACATCAACAGCGGCTTGCCGTCGTTGGCGATCGTGGATTCGTCGACAACCACCCGGGACAGGTTGGTCAACGACGGCAGATCGTACATGACGTCGAGCAGCACCTGTTCGAGGATCGAACGCAACCCCCGCGCCCCGGTCTTGCGAGCCAGTGCCTTGCGCGCGATCGCGCGCAGCGCGGCCTCGCGGACTTCGAGTTCCACGCCTTCCATCCGGAACATCTTCTGGTATTGCTTGATCAGCGCGTTCTTGGGCTCGACCAGGATCTGGATCAGTGCGGCTTCGTCCAACTCGTCCAGTGTGGCGGCCACCGGCAGGCGGCCTACAAATTCCGGGATCAAGCCGAACTTGATCAGATCTTCCGGCTCGGTATTGCGCAACAACATCGTGATGTTTTTCCGGTCTTCGTGACTCGTGACTTCCGCACCAAAACCGATGCCGGTCTTGGCCGTACGCTGGCGGATGATTTTTTCCAGGCCATCGAAGGCGCCGCCGCAAATGAACAGGATGTTGGTCGTGTCAACCTGCACAAATTCCTGATTGGGATGTTTGCGCCCGCCTTGCGGGGGTACCGAGGCAATCGTGCCCTCGATCAACTTCAGCAAGGCCTGTTGCACGCCTTCACCTGATACGTCGCGCGTGATGGACGGGTTGTCGCTCTTGCGCGAAATCTTGTCGATCTCGTCGATGTAGACGATGCCGCGCTGTGCCTTTTCGATGTCGTAGTCGCACTTCTGCAGCAGCTTCTGGATGATGTTTTCGACGTCTTCGCCCACATAGCCGGCTTCGGTCAGCGTGGTGGCGTCCGCAATCACGAACGGCACGTCCAGCAAGCGCGCGAGCGTCTGGGCCAGCAGCGTTTTGCCGGAACCGGTGGGGCCGATCAGCAGGATGTTGGACTTGGCGAGTTCGACCTCGTCGTCCTTGTTACCGGCTTCCAACCGCTTGTAGTGGTTGTACACCGCCACTGACAGGATTTTCTTCGCCGGCTCCTGGCCGATCACATATTGATCGAGGCTTTGCCGAATTTCGTGCGGCGTGGGCAGCTTGTTGCGATCCGCGCGGGCAGCCTCGGACCCGGCACCCTCTTCGCGAATGATGTCGTTGCATAACTCGATGCACTCGTCGCAGATGAACACCGACGGGCCCGCAATCAGTTTGCGAACCTCGTGCTGGCTCTTGCCGCAAAACGAGCAGTACAGGAGCTTGTCGCCGGAAGATTTATCGGCCATTCAACGACCTGAGTAAGAAACCTGTGGAAAAACCTTAGCAAACAACTTTAACAACCTCATTTGCCAACCTCATTTCCCACTTTACGCGCTCGGGATGCGGTTCTGCAAGACTTTGTCGATCAAACCATACTCCTGCGCCTCTTCCGCCCACAAAAAACGGTCCCGGTCGTGGTCGAGTTCGACTTGTTCGATGGGGCGGCCGGTAAATTTGGCCATCAGGCTGATGAATCGGCGTTTGAGGTTGATCGCGTACTGCGCATGCCGTTCGATGTCCGACACCTGCCCCTGAAAGCCACCCGACGGCTGATGAATCATCACCGTCGAATTGGGCAGCGCGAAACGTTTGCCGGGGGCGCCGGCGGCGAGCAGGAACGCGCCCATGCTGGCGGCCATGCCCACGCACAATGTCGAAACGTCGGGCTTGATGAACTGCATCGTGTCGTAGATGGCCATGCCGGCCGATACGGATCCGCCCGGCGAATTGATATAGAAATGAATTTCCTTGTCCGGATTTTCGGATTCAAGGAATAGCATCTGCGCGACGATCAGGTTGGCCGTGCCGTCGTTGACAGGCCCGACGAGGAACACCACGCGCTCCTTGAGCAGCCGCGAATAGATGTCGTAGGCGCGTTCGCCTCGACCGCTCTGCTCGATGACCATGGGCACGAGACCCAGAGCTTCCGGTTCGGACGGTCGGTTGGCCTGCGCTTGCGGATTGAAAATCACGGTGGAGTCCTGATGAACGCTCACAGCACAGGGCGCTGCGGCAAATGACGGGAATACGCAACGAAACGATTGTGGATTACAGAACGCGCTCGTTTCGGCGGGCTGAACCGTGAAGATGGGTCCGGATGGCGCTGACGTCAAGCGCCACCGACGAACACACCGTGAAAGCGCGCCAGGGATCAGGTCGGCGCGGGCCCCATCAGCGCTTCGAAAGTCGTCGGCACGTCCTTGACCTGCGCTTTGCCCAGCACCCACTCCACCACGTTGCGTTCCACGGCAAGGCCCTCGAACTCCTGCAGGCGCTCCGGCTTTTCGAAGTGCCAGCGGATCACGGCTTCGGGTTGCTCGTAGGTTTGCGCAACATCGCTGACCATCGCCATCACCTGTTCCGGTTTGGCTTGCAGATTTTCCTTGCGCACGAGTTCGCCAAGAATCAGCCCCAGCGCGACACGTTCTTCAGCTTGCGGGCGGAAGAGGTCGGGCGTCAGCTTGATGTCGTCCGGCTTCATGCCCTGCTGCTGCAGATTGGCGCCCATCCGGCGCATCAACTGCACAGCCTCGAGATCGACCAGTGATTTGGGCAACGTGAGTTGCGTGTTGTCGCGCAGACCCTTCATCGCCTGATCCTTGAGCAGGCCATCCAGCTTGCGCTTCAATTCGAGCTTCAGGTTGGCTTCGACCTCGGACCGCAGGTCTTCGACTTTACCGCTCTTGATGCCAAACGCGGTGGCAAAGGCGCCATCGAGCGCCGGCACGTCTGGTTGGGCAACTTCGTTTACGGTCAATACAAATGTGGCGGTCTTGCCGGCCACTTCCTTGCCGTGATAGTCCGCCGGGAAAGTCAGCGGAAATGATTTTTGCTGGCCGGTGGTCATGCCCATAGCGGCCGCTTCGAACTCGGGCAGCATCCGACCTTCGCCCAGTGCAATCGCGAAATCCTTGGCCTGACCGCCAGGAAATTCGACACCGTCGATGGTGCCGGTGAAATCCACCTTGACGCGATCGCCGGCCTGCGACGGTCGGGAGACCGTGGCGAACACGGCGCGCTGTTTGCGCAGCACGTCGAGCGTGCGATCGAGATCGGCAACCGTCACGTCGGCGGTGGGCCGCTCGATGGTGACGTTGGCCACATCACCGACCGTGACTTCGGGATAGACCTCGAACACGGCCGAAAACTCGAGGCTGCCGTCGGCAGAGCCTGCGGTTTTGGGCTCGATGCGAGGGTAACCCGCGACGCGCAGATTTTGCTCACGCACGGCGTCGTTGAAGCTCGTTTGCACGGCGTCGGAAATCACATCCGACCGCACTTGCGGGCCGTATTGCTGCGCCACCATCTTGAGCGGCACTTTGCCCGGGCGAAAGCCCGGCAATTTGACCGTCTTGGCGAGACGCGCGAGGCGCTTTTCAACCTCGCCTTCGATTGATTGAACCGGCACGGCGACCGAGAGGCGACGTTCGAGTTGACCCAGTGTTTCCAGCGTGCTTTGCATGCTCGTATAAATCCTGACTGCCGACGTTGATGTTGCTTGGGATGGTGCGAAAGGGGGGACTCGAACCCCCACGGGCTGCCCCGCCAGCTCCTAAGGCTGGTGCGTCTACCAATTCCGCCACTTTCGCCGGGCCACGG
>JBDTTY010000127.1:0-7128 GCA_040007975.1 Betaproteobacteria bacterium
ACGATCGCGTCGGCGCTGGCCAGTTCCTCCTTCGAGCCGTAACCCCACAGCACGCCAACCGCGCGCGCACCGTTCATTCGGGCTGCACGTACATCATGGGATCGATCGCCGATCATGATGGCGCGATCCGGGTCGATGTTCTCGGTGGCAACGAGGTGGGCCAACAGTTTGACCTTGTCGTCAAAGCGGCCGGCGAGATCAGCGCCATAGATCCCCTTCAACTGATCCGCGAAGCCAAACAACGTGACGATACGTCGTGCAAAAATCTCCGGCTTCGACGTGCACAGGTACATCGGCGTTGTTGCGCCGGCCATGGCGGCCATGGCCTCGGTGATGCCGTCATAGACGACATTTTCGCGCCAGCCCACGTCGCCAAAGCGCTCGCGGTAATGTCCGATGGCGATCTCGATTGTCGCGGCATCGTCGGTGTCGAGCAGCCATGCAAAGGACTCGCGCAGCGGCGGACCCACGCATCGGCGCAGCGTTGCGTCGTCCGGGATGTCGGCGCCCAAACGACTCAGTGCAAATGCAATGGATCGCGAAATGCCGGGGTAGTTGTCGGTGAGCGTGCCATCGAGATCAAGCAGCCAGGCGGACGTGGCGCCGCTCACGATGGTGCGCCCTTGCCGAGCAAACGCAATCGGTAGTCGACCATCGCGCCTTCGGGTCCCGCTTCCCAGTGCGCGCAATTGCGGCGAGCCAGCGGTGACGCGAAGACGCCCGCCAACTCACGGACGTCCTCGCGTGAGACCGTGCTGATGATGGCAATCCCGTCACGATAGCGGATGTCAAAGGCAACCGGTGCACTCGCCTCGAATCGGAAGTCCAGCCGGTCACCTGCTGCCATCAGCATGCACTCTTCGTGAATTGCGTAGGGGGCGATCGGCAAGGCCGTCATCGTCTTGGTGTCGCCAGTCAACATCGTGTCGCCGCTGCAGGCCGCCAGCGGGAGCGCAAGCCACGCCGCCACGCCGCGCGCGCGAAGCCTCATGATCGTTGCTTACGCAGCGTGCGCCAGTCTTCGGCCAGCATGGCAAAGCGCAGGTGATCGCGCCACCGACCGCCGAGCTTCACATAACGACGCGAATAACCTTCGCGCGTGAAGCCCGTGCGTTCGGCCAACGCCACCGAGCGTAGATTGGCGGGCTGGATGTTGACCTCGACGCGATGCAGTTTCAGCTGCCGAAAGGCGACGTCGAGCGCCAGTGCCATGCCTTCGCGCATGTAGCCGTGACCGATCCACGGGGAAAAGCCGTAATAGCCGAGGTACGTGCTGAGAAAGACGCCGCGAACGATCTCGGAGAAGTTGAAGATTCCGGCAATCTCGTCGTCGCGCGTGAGCATCAGATAACTGGCGTGGGTCGCCGGTGCTGTGCCGCGCTTGAAACGGTCGACAAAGCTCACGAATCGCTCACGCGTGGCTGGGGCGCTGGTCCACCGTCCGTGCGCCTGGCGACTGGCGCGCACCGCCGCCACGAATGCGGCCGCATCGCTGCGTTGCGGCGGACGCAGGTAGACGCGGGGTCCGGTGATCGTCGGGGCGGGCGCGCGCATAGGCATAATGCGAAGTCTACTTGACGCTGGGGGGTGCGCTGCTATGGCGGTATGGGTGGAAGGACGCGTGGCGGGTTTGCGGCACTGGACCCGCAACCTCATTTCGTTGCAGGTCATGGCGCCGGAGGTGACGTTTGTCGCCGGACAATTCGGCCGTCTGGCGTTGCCGGCGCCGCCGGAACACAACGAGCCGATGATCGGCCGTCCATACTCGTTCGTGAATCCGCCCGACACGCAGCCCCACGAATTCTATTTCATCATCGTGCCGGAAGGGCCGTTGACGCCACGGCTCGCGACACTGGCGGTGGGTGACCCCGTGTGGCTGGCACCCCGCGCCAATGGCTTTTTCAGCATCGGCGAGTTACCCGATGCGGACGTGCTGTGGTGCATCGCCACCGGCACCGGGATCGGGCCTTTCATGTCAATGCTGCGTACCAGCGACGCGTGGTCGCGCTTTGCGCGCATCGTGCTTGTGCATGGCGTGCGCCATGGCGAGGAACTGACTTTTCAGCAGGAGATCGCGGACATCGTCGCGGCCCATCCAGGGGCGTTCAGTTACGTGCCGATGGTGAGCCGCGAGTCGCGGGCAGGCGCACTTGGCGGGCGCATCCCGGCAGCGATTGCCGACGGGCGATTGGAGGCAAGTGTCGGGGTCGCGATGTCGCCGGAAAATTCGCACGTGATGTTGTGCGGCAATCCGGCGATGGTGGACGACGTGCAGGCGCTGCTGCTGACGCGGGGCATGCGCAGGCATCGGCGGCGGGAGCCGGGGCATGTCACGGTGGAAACGTATTGGTAGTCCGGGCCTCTTAACAGGTCCTAGTCTGCCAGTGTTCTGGTCACGACTTCGGTGACATCGGGCGACAAGCCGGGGACGGCAGCGATGCGCTGCAGCGCAGCTTCCATCAGGCCGCGGCGCGGCTCGGAAAAACGCTTCCATAGATTGAATGCACCGGTGACCGTCGATGCAACCTGCGGATTGGTGCCGTCGAGGGCAAGTATCTGATCGGCCGCAAATTCGTAGGCGCTGCCATCGATCGCGTGAAACTGCGCGAAATTACGTAGCGTGAAGGCGCCAACCAGCGCGCGCACGCGATTGGGGTTGCGCGCATTGAAGCGCGGATGGCCCAACAATCGGCGGATACGTTGCAGGGTGTCCCCGCGCCAGGCCAGCGCCTGCGTAGAGAACCATTTGTCCAGCACCAGCGGCTCGTCGCGCCATTTGTCCTCGAAGCGCGCAAACAATGCGTCGCGTTCAGGTGACGAGGAGTCGGCCAACGCGGACAACGCCCCCATCGTGTCGGTCATGTTGTCGGCGGCATCGAAATGCGCACCGACTAAGACGCGGGCATCGACGTCGTCGATGGCAGCCAGATAGGCCAAGCACACGTTGGCGAGCTTGCGTGCGCCGGTCTGGTCACGCGAGGGCGCATATGGCGCGCGGACACGGGACTGATCGAACCGGAGCGTGAACGCATCGCGCAATTGCAGCGCCAATTGCTGCCGCAGGAAATTGCGTGCCGCAACGATGCCATCGACGTCGATCACCTCTTCCAGCGCAGCCACATAGGCCGGGTCGGGCAGCGATAGTGCCAGCGCCAGCAGCGCAGGATCGCTGGCCTGATCACCGAGCAGGGCCCGCACGACCTTCTGCAGCGTTGCCGGTACATGCAGTGGTTGCTTGCGGCGATGCGCGGCAGCAAGGGCGAGCATTGCGTCGACAAACAGCTGCTGCGCCGCGTCCCAGCGATTGACCGGGTCGCTGTCGTGCGCGGCCAGAAACGCAAGCTGCTCGGTGTCGCGAGGGAAGCGAACCATCACCGGTGATGAAAATCCGCGCAGCAGCGAGGGGATGGGACGGGCGGCGATGCCGCCAAATGTGAACGATCCCTGCGCGTCGATCAATTCGAGAACGCGGGTGGTGCCGACCGGCACGGCCTCGTTGGCAAAGCGCAGCGGAATGTCGCGGCCGTCGGCGTCAAGCAAGCCTACCGCGAATGGAATATGGAATGGCTGTTTGACCGGCTGACCGGGCGTGGGCGGGGTGTGTTGAGTGAGTTCCAGCGTGTAGGTCTTGGCGGTGGCGTCGTAGTGCTCACGCACATCGACGATGGGCGTACCCGCCTGGCTATACCAGCGCCTGAATGCAGCAAGGTCCACGCCGGATGCTTCCTGCATGGCATCGACGAAATCGTCGCAGGTGACCGCAGTGCCATCATAGCGTTCAAAGTACAAATCCATGCCGCGGCGAAAGCGCTCGCGGCCGAGCAACGTATGCTGCATGCGGATGATTTCCGCGCCCTTTTCGTACACGGTGAACGTGTAGAAGTTGTTGATCTCGAGATATTCGTCAGGGCGCACGTTGTGCGCCATCGGACCCGCATCTTCGGGAAATTGTTCGCGGCGGAGAAATTCGACCGCACCCACGCGCTCGACGGCGCGCGAATTGAGATCACTTGAAAATTCCTGGTCACGAAAAACCGTGAGGCCTTCCTTCAGCGATAGTTGAAACCAGTCGCGGCACGTCACGCGATTGCCGGTCCAGTTGTGGAAGTACTCGTGGCCGACCACGCTTTCGATCGCGGCGTAGTCGTCGTCCGTGGCGGTGGCGGGATTGGCCAGTACCAGCCGGCTGTTGAAGATGTTGAGACCCTTGTTCTCCATCGCGCCCATGTTGAAGTCGTCGGCGCAGAAGATCATGAACGTATCGAGGTCGTACTCGCGACCAAACCGCTCTTCGTCCCAGCGCAGTGCGCGCTGCAAGGACTCCATCGCGTGATGGCAACGTGGCAGGTTGGCCGGCGTCGAGAATATCTTGAGTGCGACGTTGCGGCCGGATGCCGTGATGAAGTGATCGTCGAGCGCCGACAACTGCCCTGCCACCAGCGCAAACAGATACGAGGGCTTGGGGAACGGGTCGTGCCAGCGCGCAAAGTGACGGTGCTCGTCAAGCATGCCTTGCGCGACCAGATTGCCGTTGGACAGCAGCACCGGATACGTCGCGCGATCCGCGCGGATCGTGACCGTGTACCGGGTGAGCACGTCCGGTCGATCGGGAAAATACGTGATTCGCCGAAATCCTTCGGGCTCGCACTGCGTGCAGAACACGCCTGACGAGACGAACAGCCCCTCCAGTGCAACATTGTCGGCCGGAGCGGTGCGCGAGCGCACGGTGAGGCGACCTGTCGCCGGCGGTTCGAGCACCGTCAGGCTACCGGGGCCGATGCGCCATTGCGGCCCCGGCAACGGCGCACCATCGAGTGCGACGCTGACTTCCTGCTGCTGCTCGCCATCGAGGACCAGCGAACCGTGCCGATCCGCCGGATGGGCGTCCGGATTTCGCCGAAACGCGAGGTGCGCCGTGACGTCAGTGGACTTGGGATCGAGATCGAACTCGAGTTCGATCGTATCGATCAGGAACGCCGGTGGCCGGTAGTCGACCCGGCGCTTGACCGACGTCGCGTTGTCGCGAGGCAGCATGGAGGTCCCAGGCCTTACGGCTTATTTCACGTCGATCAGTTCGACGTCGAAAATCAACGTCGCGTTGGGCGGGATTACGCCGCCTGCGCCACGTTCGCCGTAGCCATACGACGGGGGAATGATCAGCGTGCGCTGGCCACCCACCATCATGCCTACGACGCCTTCATCCCAGCCTTTGATCACTTTGCCGCCACCCAAAAAGAAGCCGAATGGCACCTGTCGGTCACGGGAGCTGTCGAACTTGGCGCCCTTGTTGTCGGGCTTGGACGGGTCGTATAGCCACCCGGTGTAGTGCACGATCACCGGCTTGCCTGACAAGGCTTCTTTTCCAACACCTTGTTTCACATCGATTTTCTTTAATTCTGTGGGCATGGCATCCAACTTGCTTATTCCTTGCGTAGATGATGGGGCAGGCGTGGTCTGTGCGATGGCCGCGTCGGCAGTCGCCGCGACGAGAGCGGCGCAAGCCACGATGGTCAAAAAAGTGGAGATTGGCCGTAGCGTAACCACTGCAACGATGGGACGGCAATTTGTTGTATTCAACATGCACAAAACTTTCTCAAGGGTGAAACAGCCAATCGTGGAAACGAATGTGCGGGTCTGCTGATGACCAAGCAGCGAATTTTAGCTGACCCGCGCGCGGTTTTTGCATGCTCCAATGTTTTGAGCTATAAATGACGGTTCCGTTCAATGCATCGGTACTCGCGCGCCAGTCGTGCCGCGGGTGTCGTCGTGGCCCGTCGGCCCGATTTGCATCGCGGACCTAAACGCGAGGCTCGATGTTCGCATTCCTCACCACCGGCACCAAAGACGCGGCTGATCCGCTGGTATCAGCCCGATCGGCGGCGGCCTGGCTTCGCCAGTTGCCGGCGCAGGATGTCATCGGTCGTCAGCAACAGGTGATGCACGCTTTTGACGGCATGCGCCAATCGCGCAAGCCGGTCGATTTCGCACGTGTGCAGGCGATCGAATTTTTAGACGCCGCGCTGGGCGCCGATCGCCGCCAGCTGATCAAGCAATACGTCGAAAATCACGACAGTGCACCGAAGCTCGCCGAGCGCATCTGGCAGGCCATTTACGACTTGTCGCAGGGCTTCATCTTTGCGTATCAGACGGTACTGGAAGAGGCGCTGCGCCAAAGCGGCAACGCGCGCTGGAAACCGCTCGCCCCCCTCCTGTTTGCGCGTTTGGTCCACTACTTCGGCACCGACGCCAAATTGCGGGTGTTTCGTTACGAACGCTGGATCCCCGGCAAGTGGATGGAATTGCATCGGACGTACATGCGGGCATCGGAGCTAGGCGTTGAGCGCGTGCTGGTCACCATGCCCAGTAACGGCCCCAACGCCACGCCGTGGACGGTGGAGCAGGAATACCTGTACGTGCTGCTGATTCATCAGCTCAACACGGGCAACATGTCGCCGCCGCAGCTTGATTGGGCAATGTCGCAGTTGCGCGCGTGGAGCCGACGCCTGCAGATGGACAGTGTGCCGCGTTCACCGGAAGGTTTCTTTGTCGACATCGCCGGCAAGTCGGGGCTCGTGCGCCGCACCGGCAGTGATTCGGGATCGATGCTGCGCTATCTCGACACTACGCCGCTTGCGGATCAATTGGAGCGCGCGGTGGCGTCGCTGCGGCAAGCCGAAAGCACGGATCAAGGTCCCGCCGGCCCGATCAATCAGTTGCGCGTTGAGATCCTGGAAAAAGTAAGCCCGTCGGTCTCACCCAATCTCAACGCGGAATTGCGGCGTGATCCGCGCATCGCATGCGCCGTCGCGGCCAAGGTCCGCATCGGGTTGTCGCGCGTGTGTCACGAATTGTCACAACAGGATGCGGAAGCGCCGCTCGACAATGCCGCGGGAGCGGAGCAGATCGAAGTATATGCGGTGGCCGAAGCGTCACGAATGAAGCGTCGCGTTCCCGACGAGCACGATTCGCTGGCGGCCAGTCTGTCGTCGTTTTCCGATCCGATGTGGCAGGTCAAGGATCGCAGCATCGCCGGATTGCGAATCGCCGCGTCGGGCGGCATCGGACAAGCATTGTCGTTGGGCGCGCTGGTCGCGGTTCGACAATCCGATCTTACCGACTGGGTGTTGG
>JBDTTY010000128.1:0-7125 GCA_040007975.1 Betaproteobacteria bacterium
ATCGAACAGTTCGACCGCGATTCACGTGCGCCACGCAAGGTGTTCGACACGATCTGCGACTTTGCCGCGAATGCCGGCGTGATCCCCGGGACGGTGCAAATGCCGCCGGATGCGCTCGACTTGCGGTGGGTGGGGGCGGTGCTGGAAAAAAACGGGGTCGTCGAGGAAACCGGGCTGGCGGCCGGTGTACTTGGCCATCCGGCGATCGGCGTGGCCTGGCTCGCCAACAAGATCGCACCGTACGGCGAACATCTCGGCGCCGGCGATTTTGTATTATCGGGATCGTTCACCCGTCCCGCCACGGCCGTTGCCGGTGATTGCTTTCGCGTCGACTATGGCCCATTGGGTGTGATCGAGTTCCGCTTCGTCTGATGCTTGGGAGTTCGCGATGCACGCATCCACAACTGTTGCCACCGTACCCGGTCCATCGCACATCGCGCCGGACGAATGGGCAGCGCGCGTCGAACTCGCAGTGGCTTACCGAATTTTCAATCTACTGGGCTGGACCGAGCTCATCTACAACCACATTTCGCTGCGCGTGCCGGGCCCGGACATTCACTTTCTGATCAATCCTTTCGGCCTGCATTACAGCGAAATCACCGCCTCCAATCTGGTCAAGATCGATCTGGCCGGTAACATCATCGGCCACTCCGAGTGGCCGATCAATCCGGCGGGATTCACACCGCACGCGACGCTGCACGCCAATATTGCCAGCGCACACTGCGTGATGCACACGCACACCACCGCGGGTTGCGCGGTGGCAAGCCTCGAAGCCGGGCTCTCGCCGTCCAATTTCTATTCGGCGCAGCTCTACGGCAAGCTCGCGTATCACGACTTCGAGGGCATCACGCTGCATGCAGACGAAGGTCCCCGGCTGTTGCGCAGCGTCGGCGACAAGCCGGCGGTCATCCTGCGCAATCATGGCTTGCTCGCCTGGGGTGATGGCGTGCCGCGCGCCTTTGCGATTCTATGGCTACTGCAGCGCGCCTGTGAGATTCAGGTGGCCACGATGTCGATGGGCGCGCCTCGTCTCGTTTCCGATGCCATTCAGCGCAAGTGCACAGCCGAATCGCTACAGTTCAATCCGAAGTTTGGCGCCGGCCAGGATGCGTTCGATGCGTTGACGCGCATGGTGGATCGGACCGATCCGGGCTATCGCCGCTAGCAGCACGCAGGTCCGGTGATGGAGTGACGAACAAGCGCGGCATCGGCGCTGCGCGTTACACTTGTCGCCGTGGCAACCGCGACCGACCCATCACCCTCGTCTTTTTTCGGCTCGTCGCCGCTACGGCACCCCCGATTTCGCTGGTTCTACATCGCATCGATCATGGTGGCCCTGGGCTACACGATGCAGGTGACGACGGCGGCGTGGCAGATGGCCACGATGACGCCGTCCGCGCTGATGGTGGCCCTGGTGCAGTCCGCCAGCACCGCGCCGACACTGCTGGTGGGTCTGATGGCCGGTGCGTTGGCCGACATCATCCAGCGCAGGCGCATCATTCTGGTGACGCAGGTGGTGCTGATCACGGCCACGTTGGCGCTCGGTGTCACGACACTGACAGGGCATCTGTCACCCGGCGGGCTCCTGGCATTGACATTCCTGATCGGCACCGGCTTCACGTTTTACATGCCGGCGCAACAGTCGAGCATCAACGAACTCGTTACGAAGTCCGAGGTGCCGCAAGCAGTGGCGCTGGGGGCGGTCGCCTTCAACATGGCCCGTGCGATTGGCCCGGCACTGGCGGGCGCGATTGCCGCGTGGCTCAACCCGGGCAGCGCGCTGCTTGCGAGTGCGGCGTGCTTTGTGGTGATGGTCGTTGTCGTGCGCGCGTGGAGGGCGCAGGAGCCGGCCTTGCCCGGCGTGCCGGAGACGCTGTTTTCCGGCATCGGCAGTGGCGTGCGCTTTGCGCGACATTCGGCGCCGATGCGCGCGATCATCATCCGCAATTTATCGTTTGCCTCGTGCGCCAGCGCGCTATGGGCGTTGCTGCCCGTCATTGCACGCGATCAGCTGCTGCTGGGCGCCGGCGGCTACGGGATCTTGTTCGGCAGCTTCGGCGCCGGGGCGGTTGGCGGCGCACTATCGATTCCGCGACTGCTCAGGAAGCATTCGTTGCAGAAGATCGTTGTTGGCGCGGCGCTGTTGTGGGTGATCGCATCGTCCATCATCGCGGCCACCAACTACGTCGCGGTGGCGCTCGTCGGGGCGTGTTTGGCGGGCGCCTCGTGGGTCGGCGTGCTGGCCAGCCTGTCGGCAGGGACGCAAAGTGCAGCGCCAGCGTGGGTGCGCGCGCGTGCCGTGGCGATGAATCTGCTGGCGGTTCAGGCCAGCCTTGCGATCGGCAGCGTCGTTTGGGGCACGGTGGCCTCGTGGACCGACACGCATGTCGCGTTGACCGCGTCGGCCATCGTGATGCTGCTGTTGCTGATGGTCAACCGCAATGTCCGCGTCCGACTGGGGCGCGAAGCCGATGTCACGCACGAAGCGCAACTTCCCGATCTCGGTATCAAGGTCGAGCCGTTGCCCGACGATGGGCCGGTGCTGATCCAGATCGAGTATCGGATCGACGCGCCCAATCGCCCGGCCTTTCTTGAAGGCATCCGCAAGGTGGAGCCCACGCGCCGGCGCAATGGCGCCAGCAGTTGGCGCGTGTTTCGCGATTTGTCGGAGGATGGGCGCTTCGTCGAACGCTACATCATCGACTCGTGGGCCGAGTATGTTCGGCTGCGCCGCCGGATGACGATGGCCGATCGGCAAGTGCAGGATGAAGTCGCGAAATTGCAGCGTGCGCAAACACCGATCCGTGTATCGCGCCTGCTTGGTGTGGACCTCGACGAAGCCAATCTGATCGTTCCTTCCTAGACGATCCGCAGGCAAGGCTGCAGCCTCGCGGGAATAATGTAGGGTCAGAATAATGTAGGGTCAATAATGTAGGGTCAGACACGAGATTTTTGGAATAATGTAGGGTCAGACACGAGATTTTTGCGGCGCGACTTGGCAATAGTCTCGTGTCTGACCCTAAACGATCTCGTGTCTGACCCTACATTATTTTCTTGCGGTTGCATGGGCCTGCGCCCGCGAATTCGAATGCGGTATCGTTAGGGATGCGCCGCAGCGCCCGTCTGGCTGCTATTTCCCATCCCTCTATCAGGTAGCACTCATGCGTGTTTTCAATTTCAGTCCCGGCCCAGCAGCATTGCCGGAAGAGGTCTTGGCCATCGCCGCCGCAGAAATGCTCGATTGGCATGGCACGGGTACGTCGGTGATGGAAATGAGCCACCGTGGCAAGGAATTCATCGGCATCGCCGACAAAGCCGAAGCCGATCTGCGCACGCTGCTCGGCATTTCCGCCGACTACGAAGTTTTATTTCTGCAAGGCGGCGCGATCGGCGAAAACGCGATTGTGCCGATGAATCTGGTGCGCGACCGCACTGTGGCCGACTACGTCAACACCGGCGAATGGTCGAAGAAATCGATCAAGGAAGCAAGAAAATATACCGGCGTCAACGTGGCGGCCTCGGCGGAGGACAAGCAATTCACGTATGTGCCGCCACAGGCGGACTGGAAGCTCACGCCGGGTGCGGCGTATGTCCACATCTGCTCCAATGAAACGATCGGTGGCGTCGAATACCCGTTCACGCCGGACACCGGCGACGTGCCGCTGGTGGCGGACATGTCGTCGCACATCCTGTCGCGCGTGATCGACGTGTCGAAGTACGGCGTGATTTACGGTGGTGCGCAAAAAAATATCGGCCCTGCCGGCCTCACGATCGTCATCGTCCGCAAGAATCTGCTCGACCGCGCGCTGGCCATCACGCCCTCAGCATTCCATTGGAAAGAGCAGGCGGAAAACGATTCGATGTTCAACACGCCGGCCACGTACTCGATCTATATTGCCGGACTGGTGTTCGAATGGCTGTTGCAGCAGGGTGGCGTGCCCGCGATGGAAAGGCGGAACGTCGCCAAGGCCAAGCTGCTCTACGATTGCCTCGACGCGTCTTCTTTCTACAGCAACAACGTGGCGCCGGCATGCCGATCGCGGATGAACATGGTGTTCACGTTGCCGGATGCAGCGCTGGACGAAGCATTTCTGAAGGGCGCCAAGGAGCGCAACATGGTGCAGTTGAAAGGTCATCGTTCGGTGGGCGGCATGCGTGCATCGATCTACAACGCGATGCCGGAAGCCGGCGTGCGCGCACTGGTGGACTACATGCAGGCATTCGAGAAGCAGCATGGTTGAAGCCGCACCCGGCCATTTCGGCATCCTCACGCTCAATCAGATCGCCACGCAGGGCTTGAAGCGCTTTCCTTCCGAGCGCTACACGGTCGGCAAGTCGGTCACCCATCCGGATGCGATCATCGTTCGGTCGCACGACATGCTGACGATGTCGATTCCGGCCAGCGTCAAGGCGATCGGCCGGGCGGGGGCGGGCACCAACAACATTCCGGTGGCTGATCTCGCCAAACGCGGCGTCCCAGTCTTCAACGCGCCCGGTGCCAATGCCAACGCCGTGAAGGAGCTGGTGTTTGCCGCATTGTTCATGGCGGCACGCAATCTCGTCCCGGCACTCCATTATGTGAGAGACCTTGACGCGGCGGCGCAGGATCTTGAAGCGCGCGTCGAGGACGGCAAGAAAAACTTTGCCGGCGTGGAACTGCCTCATCGCACGCTGGGAATCGTCGGCTTGGGCGCCATCGGCAGCATGGTTGCCGATACTGCGATCAAGCTCGGAATGAAAGTCGTGGGCTTCGACGCCGACATCACCGTGGATGCGGCGTGGCGTCTACCGTCCAGCGTGCGGCGCGCGCACAGCGTGGACGAGGTACTGAAGCAATCCGATTTCGTGACACTGCACGTACCGCTGCTGGCGGTCACGCGCAACCTGATCGACGCGAAGCGCATTGCGCTGATGAAGTCGGGTGCCGTCCTGCTCAATTTTTCACGTGAAGGGATCGTCAGCGAAGAGGCGGTGGCGGAAGCGCTGGTCGCGCAGCGCTTGAAATATTACATGTGCGATTTCCCCACCTCGGCGCTGCTGGGTGTGCCCGGCTTTGTCGCGTTTCCGCACCTGGGTGCGTCCACCGCCGAAGCGGAGGAAAACTGCGCGATCATGGTGGTTGATCAGGTGCGTGAATATCTCGAACACGGCAACATCGCCAACGCGGTCAATTTCCCCAACGTCGAAATGTCACGCGAATCGCCCTACCGCCTGGCGATCGCCAATGCCAATGTGCCCAACATGCTGGGGCAGATGTCGACGTCGATGGCGCACGCCGGACTCAATATTCACAACATGGTGAACAAGTCGCGCGGTGACATGGCGTACACGCTGGTCGATGTCGACAGTCCGGTGGAAACCGAGGTGATCGCCGCGATCGGCAGCATTCCGGGTGTTCTCGCTGTACGCGCAATTCCTGCAGCGGACGCGAGCTGACGAGGTTTAACCGTGAGCGGGCGCGACCGTCGATGCCGTGTACAGGCTCGAGCCGCGAAAGCCGATGGGCAGGCAACCGCTGATGAAACCGGCCACAATCAAGGCCAGCATTACGCGAAGCACGAAAGTGCGGAAAAGTGTCATGCCGCAAGAGTACCTCATTGCAGGGGCGCCGTAACCCGGCCGTGTGGCGCGACGGGTGTAAGCTCCTTGCGAGACCGGGTGTGTGCATCCTATGTCACCGCTCCGGCCCGCAAGTCGATCATCTAAATTCACAAGGAGCAGCAATGGGTCTCTTGGATTTCGTAAAAAGTGCAGGCGAGAAACTTTTTGGCCACGGACAGGCGCAGGCCGCCATGGCCGAAGTGAAGGCGGCCCCGCAGGATGAGGCAAAAATCGCGGCCGCCAATTCGGCGGCCGGCGATGCGATTCTTGCCTACATCAAATCGCAAAACCTGTCGGCCACCGCGTTGACGGTGACGTTTGACGGAGCTGCCTCCGTGGTGTCCGTGTTTGGCGTTGCCCCCGACCAAGCCACGATGGAAAAGATCGTGCTGTGCTGCGGCAACGTCGCGGGGGTGGAGCGGGTCAATAACATGATGTCGGTCGATCGCAGCGAACCCGAAGCGACGTATTACACGGTCGTCTCCGGTGACAATCTGTCGAAGATTTCCAAAGCCAGCTACGGCGACCCCAACAAGTACATGGTCATCTTCGAGGCCAACAAGCCGATGCTGACCCACCCGGACAAGATTTATCCGGGGCAGGTCTTGCGGATTCCCGCGCTGTAAGGTCGACTGCGATGCCCGTCATCACGGAGTGGCTGGAAGGACTGGACGAGCCGATCCCCATCGGTGAACCGGACGACGGCGACTTCGATGATGACGAGGATGACGACGAAGACGACTTCGACGACGACGATGACTGAATCGTTGCGTCGGTTGGGGAACCGGTAGGCGCCGCTGTCGGCGAGGCTGTAGGCAAGTGTAGGGTCAGACACGATACTTCCCGAAACACCTCGGTTGGGGCACCCTTTCGCAGGAAGTATCGTGTCTGACCCTACACTTGCCTATCGCACTGCACAATAAATCTGCTATAATCAGGAACTTGCAGCTTGAACTGAAGTCTCAAGCTCTGTTGTCCCCATGCTTTCAGAGCGTTGGGACATCGTTCATCGAAACCTAATCTCCCGGCTGCGCTTTCAATGCGCGGCCCGTCCCGACGGTGCATCCCGCACCGCCCGGCGGCTTTGACCGGTTAGCGACGATGGCAGCAATGTCGACCCGGTCACGGCCAGGCGCGGACATGGCGTTAGCGATAGTCTGGCCCCGGCCAGTGTCGCTTCCTTCCCGGTCCTTCGCCCGTTCTCCATCCGGATTCTAGTGGTGCAGGCCGCATGCGCGCGCCCGCCCGGCAGTACCGTTGTTGCCCTACGCGCCGGAAGCGGCGCGGGGTGCCGCGCTGAACTTGGAAAAATCATCATGACGTTTGCAGAATTGAATCTTGCTCCCGCCCTTCAGACGGCGCTTGCCGCCTGTGGCTATATCACGCCCACGCCCATCCAGGCGCAAACGATTCCGCCGCTGCTGCAAGGCCGCGACGTGATCGGCTCGGCACAAACCGGCACCGGCAAGACGGCCGCCTTTGTGCTGCCGGCGTTGCACATGCTGTCGACGACGCCGCAGTTGC
>JBDTTY010000129.1:0-7089 GCA_040007975.1 Betaproteobacteria bacterium
CAACCAAGCAATTCGACGACACGCTTGCTGCCATCTGCGGGAAGATTGATCGGCAGGCATTCCTTGCCAAAGGTTGTCTGAATCGCCGTCAACAATGCCGGCAGGTCGACATTGTCGCCATCAATCTTGTTGATGACGATCACGCGGCACAACTGTCGGCGCGCGGCCTGTTCCATCATCCGCGTTGTCACCATTTCGATACCTGACTGCGCATTGATCACGATCGCCGCAGTCTCGACCGCATCGAGCGCACCAATGGCCTGGCCGATGAAATCGGGAAAGCCCGGCGTATCGATCATGTGCACGCGCGTGGATCCGACCTCACAATGCAACAGCGCGGATCGCAACGAGTGCTGATACTGCTTCTCGAAGGCATCGAAGTCGCTGACGGTGGTGCCGCGCTCGACACTGCCCGCCACCGGCAACGCACCGGCTTTGACGAGCAGGGCTTCTGCCAATGTCGTCTTGCCGGCTCCGCCCTGCCCCACCAGTGCAATGGTGCGAAGTTGCTCCGTGGCGTAGTTCGCCATTGCCCCCTCCTTGCGGGAAATGACCGATCAATTTAGCCTATTCGCGCATGAACGCGTTACTGCGCTGCAATATTTCCTGTAGTGTCGCGGGTGGACGATGCGCCGATGCACTCAACCATGCACAACGGCGCGAACCTTCGCGCCGTTGCAAGTAGGAACCCCATCAGCGTAGTCAGTGCGTGGCGGCAACCCCGGTCATCTCACGCAGATGACGCAGCAACTCGTCTTCCTGATAGGGTTTGCCGAGGTACATATCGACACCGAGTTCCGCGGCAAGGTTGCGGTGCTTTTCCGCGGTGCGCGACGTGATCATGATGATCGGGATGTTGGTGTACTTGGGATCGCCTTTGATCGTCTTGGTGAATTCGAAACCATCCATCCGCGGCATCTCGATATCGAGCAGGATCACATCCGGCATCGTCTCGCTCAACACCTGCAGTCCATCGACGCCATCCTTGGCCGTGGTGACCGCAAAGCCTTCCCGCTGCAGCAACCGGCTGGTGATCTTGCGCACCGTCAACGAGTCGTCGACAATCATAACGGTTGGCCGTGTGGACACGGCCACAACCGGTGCACGCGGACGGTCCCCCATCGCGCGATCTTCACCCGACGGATCAAATTGCGGAATATCGGTTCGACTTGCGAGCTGCACCGGATTGATGATCAACACGATCTCGCCCGAACCAAGCACCGTGGCGCCGGAAATTCCCGACACGCGCGAGAGCTGCGGTCCGATATTCTTGACCACGACTTCCTGGTTACCTAGCATTTCGTCGACGTGCACCGCTGCATAGCTTTGGCCACTGCGCAGCAGCAGCACCGAGTTGTAACGCTTGGTTTCGGGGTTGTGTGCGGTGTCGCCCAAAAGCCGCGGCAAGTAGTGGAACGGATAGACGCGACCCTGCCACTCCACCTTGCGCTGAATATAGATATCAAGCAGCGCCTGTGATTTGACCTGTTGCACCTGCTCGACCATCGGCGCCGGCAATGCCCACAGGCGCCCGCCGGCACGAATCAGAACGGCCTGCGCGACCGCGAGCGTCAGCGGCATCGTCAACGTGAAGCGCGTACCCTTCTCTGGCGAGGATGCCACTTCAACGCGTCCGCCCAGCGCGGCAATCTCGCTGCGAACGACATCCATGCCGATGCCGCGACCCGAAATCTGCGTCACCTTGGCGGCCGTCGAAAATCCCGGATGGAACAGGCACTCGATCAGTTGCGCTTCCGTGGGCTCGATGCCCGTCGTCACCAGACCGAGCGTTTGGGCACGCTCGCGCACGCGCGCGAAGTTGATGCCCGCGCCATCATCAGCGAGATCGATCACGACTTCGTTGCCGACCTGACGAACTGTCAGTGCAACTTCGCCAATATCGGCCTTGCCGGATTTGCGTCGAACATCTCGCGGCTCAATGCCATGATCGAGCGCGTTGCGCAAAAGATGTTCGAGCGGTCCGACGAGTTTTTCCAGCACCGACCGGTCGAGTTCGACCTGGCTGCCGTTGATTTCAAGGTTCGCGCGTTTGTCGAGTTCGCGTGCGGTGGTCCGCAGGATGCGATACAGCCGCTCCGACAGGCTGCCGAACGGCACCGTCCGGATCGCAAAGAGACGCTGCTGCACTTCGCGCGACATTCGCGCCTGCGCCAGCAGTGCCGCATCGGCATCGTCGAGGTTCTTGAGCAGCGCCTGCTGCACCGTCGAGACGTCATTGATGCCTTCCGCCAGCGACCGCGTGAGTTCCTGAAACCGCGTGTAACGGTCGAACTCCAGCGGATCGAAATCATCCTTCGCATCGGTGCGCAACGTAAGTTGCGACTGAATCTGCGACTCGGCTTGAATCTCGATTTCGCGCATTTGTGTCCGCAGCCGGATCACGCTATTGGTGAGTTCCAGCAGATTGGACTTCAGCGAGCGCAGCTCGCCTTCGACGCGCGCACGCGCGATCGCCACTTCGCCAGCTTCGTTGACCAGCCGGTCGATGATGTCGGCACGCACGCGCAATTGCGCACGGGCACCCGTTTCGAGTTCCTGCGTGGCTTCGGCCGGCGCGGGCGTTGGGGCGGGCGCAAAGTTGGTCGCCGGCGCCAGTGATGGCAGCGGCGCCAGCGGCGTCACCACGGGCGTAACAGCAGGCGGCAACGCGGCCGCGAGCGGCGTTGGTTCGGGTTGAACCACGACTGGCACGCCCGGTACCACTGGCGGCAGCGGGTCCCGTGTTACCACCGCCGGTGGCGCGTCCGGTGGCTCGACGACAGGAGCTGCTTCTACGACTGGCGTCTCCGCAGTTATCAATGGCACTGGCAGGGGCGTGGGCACTGTCAGCGCAATCGATGTGATCGGCATCGGCGGTACAACGGAGGCCGGCAACGTCGCCACCGGCTGGCTGCTGCTCGACGGAATCGGCGCGTTGAAGTCGCCTCGGCGCAGCGCATCCAGCTGGAACGCGATGCGATCGAGATCCTCGTCGAGCGCATCAAAGAGATCGGTGGTCCCGAGTACCGGTGTTTCCTCGTCGAGCAGGCGCGATTCCATCAAATGCGCCAATTCGCCGATCCGCATCGCGCCCGCCATCCGCGCGCTGCCCTTGAACGTATGCAACGTACGACGCAATCGCGCTACCGGCTGCTCGTCGCGCGGATTGCGCCGCCAAGCGCGGACATCCTCGCCCGCCTGTGGAAACAATTCAGCGGCCTCGTCAAGAAAAATCGGGAGCACCTGCGCATCAACCTCATCGTGGACATTGGCCAGCGAATCGACCAATGCAGCAATGGCTGCGATTTCATCGAGCGCGTCTGCCGTAATGCGGTCGGCAGCATCCGTCGCCAACTCCTGCGCGTTGCTTGCATCCAGATTGTCCAACGTCATCGGCGCATCGACAGGTGATGCGACGAGCGCCATCATTGGCGGCCGCGCCACAGCGGCGGCGTCTTCCAGTACCGCCAACGCCGCGGCAGCAGTCTCGGCGTCGACATTACCCGTGGCACCGGCCGCATTCTGGCGCAGTTCGTCAAGCTCGCCCTGAATGGCTACGGCTTCTTCGGCGTCGCTGGACGAAAAGGCTTCGCATCCACGCAAGCGTCCGACCAGCGCCGACATACCCGCCACGGCACGCGCAAGTACGGGCTGCGTCGTGCCCGGCAGCGGTGCGCCATGATCCGCCAGGGCCAGCAACGTATGCTCCATCGAATGCGCGATCGTGGCCACCAGCGGAAATCCGCCGGTACGATGAATCCCGCACAACGTGTGACTGGCGCGCACCATCGCGGCGGAAGGCACGGCCTGCGGGTCGAATTGCAGTGTGGTTAGTTCGTGTTCAAGCACGTTGACGTGTTGCAACGCCTCATCGGAGAGAATCGTCCACAGCGAGCGCGACAACGTCACATCGCCGATCGTGATGTCGTCGGACAACGCGTCCGACATCACCGGCTCGATCGCGGCCAACACAACCTCAGGCGGCGGTACGCTCGCGATCGGCGGATCGTCAACCAGCCGCAACAACGGCGCATCGAATGACAGGTCCTCGGCGGCGACTGGCATTTCGATGGTTTCGAGAATTTCGGGTTCCAGCGGAATCACCGTTGCGCCGACATCGTCGCCGAATCCCAGCTCGGGCAGGTCGATGAGCGCCAACGTGGGCTTGGGCACTGCCGCCAACGCCGGCGCCATGGCGACCGGCACGGATGGTGGTGCCGTCGCGGACGTCGTAGCAGTCTCCGCCAGCGTCTGGGGACGGACCAGTCCCACGAGATGGGTCGGCGGGGAATCCGTTGGCGGCGTCGAATTGGGCAACTCGCGCACGACCGCGGCAATTGCTGCCAGCAATTCGCGCGGGTCCGCCTCGAGGCGTCCTTCACCCGTCAACGCCTGCACCCAGATCCGGAAATTGGACTCGGCGGAGGCGACCATGTTCTGGACCGCACGGGTAACCGGACGCTCTTCCTCGATCAGGCGATTCAGGATGTGTTCGACTTCGTAAGCCACGTCGCCGAGTTGGGTCAAGCCGACCATCCGGCCGCTGCCTTTCAACGTATGGAACCCGCGGCGAACGGTGCGCAATGCTTCGCGGTCCCCCGGATTGGCGGCGAGCGTGCGCTGCTGTTCGGCCACGCCGTCCAGCACTTCCGCAGCTTCGAGCAGATAAATCTCGAGCAATTCGCGATCGAGCCCTCCGGCATCGGCGGCCAGCAGCCGCTGTGTTTCTTCGGAAATCGCCGGTGCAGGCGCTGATGTTTCGGCAATTGCCTCGACCGCCGCCACCAGATTGGCCATGCCGCCGGCTTCGAGTTCAGCAATGACCGCTTCGGCCTGCGCCACGAGTTCGGGGTCACCGATCAATTCCGCATCGTCACGCAGGCCCGCCAATTTGCGTTTCAGCGCATCGCGCGCGGCGGCATCCGCCGGCGCACGATGAACTTCGCTGACCAATTGCGGAAGGGCGGCACGCAGTTCGGCCACGGCAGCTTCGACCGAGTCGCCCTCGGGCGTGGTCGGCGTCGGCGCCTCACCCAAACGCCTGGCGATCAGCGGCGCAATCAGCCGATCGCGTTCGGGGCGCTGCTGTTCGACCGCTTCGACATAGAACCCAAGACCTGACAATGATTCGGCCAGCAACTCGAGGTCTTCATTGTTGACCACGGTGTCCGGGTCGGCGTACGTGGCGATCTGTTCTTCGCACAACGCCAGCAGCCGGGCCGCTTCGGTCAGGCCAAGAATCTGCAATGCACCGCGAATCTGACTGCTGTCCTTGGCCAGCGTGGCCAACTCGGCGCGTTTGGTGTGGTCTCGAAAGAACGCGTCAAGCAACTGCTCCATGTGCCGCAGATTGGCCTGGATCTCGCGCCCGACCTGCGCCAGCAGCACGCGCTCCTGCGCGCGTTTGCTCATTTCGTCCAGCATCGGCGCGCTCGCGCCCGAGGCCGGTCGTCCTTGCCGCGCCGCATCGAGCCGCGCGAGCATGGCGTCGACTTGCTTGGGAAAATCGGCTGAGAGCGTCGAGTAGTTTTCGAATGCGCTTTCGGCCAACAACAGCGCGGTTGCATATTCCATTGCCACGGGCTCGCTGACCCCGGTCGAGGGCATCTTGTCGAGGCGCTCAACCAGCGCCGCGGTGAGCTTCATCAGCGTGCCGTTGTGAATCTCTGCGGCCTTCGCGTGCACCGATGCCAGCGTCTGCTTCAACTTGGGCAGATTTTCGGCGCGACCCGAAGCCGCCTTGAGCCACGAATCCTTCGCCCCTGACAACTGTTCGCGCGCTTCGCGCAATAGGGGCTGGATGCGCACCACATCGGCCGACAATACTTCTGCCGACGGAATCAGTCCGGAAAGTTTGAACGCGCGCTGCACTGCTTGCACCTGCGGTCCGACGGGCGCACAGATTGCGACGAAGTACAGCACTTCACGCCGCAGCCGGTCGGCCACCTTGGCGCTGCCTTCAGCGACGCGGCGAATCTGCAGGTCGATCCGTGCCGCCAACTGTTTGACGCCAAAACCACTGTCCAGTCCGCCTTCGACCAAGCCTTCGAACACGGCGCCAACCGTCCACCAGAATGCCCGCAGATTGCCCTGCGTGGTGACGTCTTCGATGCCGGAAATCGCGTCGCGCATCGCTGCCGCACCGGACTCATCGCCACGCAGCCACGCCAGCAGCCCGCGCTGATAAAGGCGGCGTTGCTTGACGAGATGCGACGGCAATTTGTTGGGCGACAGAACCTCGCGTGCCGCAATTCGCGGTGGCCGGGGCGACAGGTCCGGGTAAAAGAGGTCGGTGGGCGCAGCGGCCTTGACGCCCCGCGCCATCTGCATCACTTCATATTCGGGGTACAGCTTGAGCGGAACCGGCGGCGCGCCATTGACCAACTCATCGAGGAAAATCTTGAGTTTGCGGCACCCTTTGTCGATGGCGGCAACCGCCGCGTCGAGATCCTGCGGCGGTGACTCCTCGAGGCGAACCAACTGACGCTCGAGCTCGTCAGTGTAGGCCACCACGGCGTCGAGGCCGACCATCTGGATGGCACCGGCGGCCTGGTGCACGTGCATCCGCGCATGCTTGAGCGCCGTTGCGTCCTGCGGCTGCCCGCGAAAAGTGGCCAGCGACTCGAGCCCGCGCGTGAGCGCCTGGTCGATCTCGCCTTGAACCCACGATAGCGGGCCGACGTCAAATTCGGGATTGGAATCGATTGCCACGGCTGGTCACGCTCCTCGCGCGAAAAATCATTGCGGAGACATACAGCAAGTTCCGCGCCGGGGACCGTCCTGCGACAGCCTCGCCCCGACCGCGAGTCGTCCCGGCGCCTGCGTGCTAGACCTTGAAGCCCGCGACGGACGAGCGCAATTCCGCGGCAAGCTTCGTCAGCTGGCCGATGGAGACGTTCGTCTGTTTCGTGCCTTCGGTCGTTTCCTCGGTGATCTTCAAGATGCCTTGCATGCCGCGCGTCACGTCGGTGACCGATGTCGACTGCATCTGCGTCTGCGCGGAAATCCGCGAAATCAGATCCGCCAGGTCGCGTGACACCTTCTGGATTTCCGTCAGTGCCTGACCTGCGGCATCGGACAGCTTGGTTC
>JBDTTY010000130.1:0-7083 GCA_040007975.1 Betaproteobacteria bacterium
CGCGATCTTGATAGTTGGCGTTGATCGGCATTTCACCGCGCGCAATCGCCAGCGCGCACACCACGCCTTCCACCGCACCGGCCGCCGCGATCAGATGCCCCATCGTGCTCTTGGTGGAACTGACTGCCACGCGCGCCGCATCGCTACCGAATACTGCACGAATCGCCGCGCTCTCACTGCGGTCGTTCATCGAGGTCGACGTACCGTGCGCATTGATGTAATCGATATCGGCCGGCGTCGCTCCGGCGTCGGCCAAGGCCTGCTGCATCGACTGAATCGGTCCGTCGCCGTCGGGCGGCGAATCGGTAATCCTGTAGCTCGACAGCGAATTGCCATCTCCGGCAAGTTCGGCGTAGATGTGGGCACCGCGGGCACGCGCCATGTTCCATTCTTCGAGCACGACAAACCCTGCACCCTCGCCCAACAGAAAGCCGTTGCGCGTGGCATCGAACGGGCGACTCGCCCGTTGCGGCGTTGCATTGTCGGCCGACAACGCGGACAAGAGACAAAATCCGGAGATGCCGATTGGGCTGATCATCGAATCAAAGCCACCGGCCAACACGCGATCCACGCGGCCGCGGCGAATGAGCTTCATTGCCGTGCCGAAGGCCTGGCCGCCCGATGCGCATGCCGTGTGCACCGAGGTCGAATATCCCTCGATGCCGAAGCGCCGGGTGAGCAACGCGAGTCCTTCTGCCGCCTGACCGCGACAAAACACCAGCGGATCATTGGCGGGACCATCGCTCAGCAAGCCGATCGCGTCGAGTTCGCCCGAGACACCGCAGTGCGCATGAGTCTGTGCCAGATCATCGAAATCGGCGGTCATCATGCCCGTCCCGACCGCGCAACCCCAACGCGTGGCGTCCTCGACAGTGGGACGGATGCCGGCATCGCGCATTGCCTGCTCCGCCGCTTCCAACGCAAAGCGATGCGAGCGATTGGCAAATTTCAGCAGCTTGCGATCATCGACCAGCGTAGGCCGAAAATCTTTGACCTCCGCCGCGATGTTCGTGGAAAAGCCGCTGGCGTCGAACAACGTTATCGGCGCGCCGCCGCTGCGGCCCGCGAGCAACGCCTCCCAGGTGGTCGACACATCATTGCCAACAGGTGTGACAAGACCCACCCCGGTCACCGCTACACGGCGTTGTCCTGCATTCATTGGAATCCTCGTCGCGGCAACACGTTCAGGTATCACTTTCTGCGGCAAATTCCGCGCGCGCAGTGGCGACAGTCTTGCCCGCGGCCACTGCGGTCAGGTCGACAGTGACCGTTGTGTCCGCCGGGGCCGGCGGCCGAATCGCCGCACGAATCTGCAATGCAGCCCCAGGGGCCGTGAACGCACGCACCTTGACGCGGGTCATGCGCACGGGGACCACGCGCACGCTTGCGGGCCAGGGTCCCGCTGCGCCGACAAGATCCTGCGCCAGTGCCAATTGTGCGTCGAGCATCAGCGTGGCGGGAAACACCGGTCGCCGCGGAAAATGATCGTGGAAAAACGGTGCGTTGGCCGGAACGTGCAGCGTGCCTTCGGCAGTGCCGGATTCGCTGTCCTGATCGGCATCCGTACGTTGCACACGCAACTGCGGAACGCCACGAAAGCGGCCGGGGATCGCGCCGATGCCGGTCAAGAGCGCGAGCCGCGCCGCCATCGCCACCGGATCATCAAAGTCGGCAACCGGCAGCATCGGTCCCAGACAATCGATCAATTCGATCACGCGCGCACCGGCGACCGACGCATCACCGCGGTACGCGACCGCGGCATCATCGCAATCGTCGATCTCGACCGCTAGGTCGAGCGTTTGCCCCGGCTGCACCGCACGCGAAAAGCGCGTTTCGGTGGCTAGTGCCGCCACCGGTCGAACGCGAAAATCAATCCGTGCCATGGCCGTCCATGCCGCGAGCTGCCCGACCGCCTCCGCGACGAGACACGCCGGAAATCCGTCGATATCCGATGGAATTGCAAACGTCGCGCGTGCACGAATGCCCGGCTCCAGCGAAGTGATGCGGTCGACGAACGAAAAGGCGCTGAAATGATCGCCCATTCCGCGCGTCAGGTGGCCGTCTTGGCGTCCCGTTGCGCCTGCACGACAAGCTTGCAGAACGTTTCGGGCGTGAACAGGCGCGGAATTTCGGCGACTTTCATCGGCGACTTGAAGCGCTCGGCCGGTACTTCGGACAAATAGGAGCGCAATTGCGCCATCCCCACGTCGGTAACGATGCCCTTCTGCTCGAATTCGGCTTCGGTCAACGTGCCCCGCGCGTTTTCGACGATCTTGCCGCGCGGAATCTTGATCTTGAAGGCGCGTTCCAGACGGAACACCATGTCAAGAAAATCGATCGACTCGGCATCGAGCCCTTCAATCAGCGACACATTCGGCTTGATGTCCTCGACGTCACATCCCAGTGCATCAGCCATCGTTGTCGACACGGTGGGAAACACCGCATCGATTTCGTCTTGGGTGATTTCAGTGCTCATTGTTTTGACTCCTTGTTTTGCAAGTTCATTCCATCTTGAAGCCACCGTCGACGGTCAGGACCTGACCGGTGACGTAGTTTGCGTAATCGGATGCCAGAAACCATACGGCATAGGCGATGTCCTCGGGTTTGCCAAAGCGCTTCAGCAGAATGCGCGCGCGCACCTCGTCGCCGGCCATTTCCCGCACTGGCGCCGACATTTCCGTATCGATCACGCCGGGCGCAACAGCATTGACCGTGATCTTGCGCGGCGCAAGCTCCACAGCCAAAGCCCGCGTCAGCGCATTGATCGCACCTTTGCTGGCGGCGTAATTGGTTTGGCCACGCCCGCCCTTCTCACCCGAGACCGAGCTGATGTTGACGATCTTGCCACCACGCTGGGAAATCATGAACGGCGCCACGGCCCGGCACATGTTGAAGACGCCCGTGACGTTCGTATCGAGGACGTCCTGCACATCCGCGTCGGAAAATCCGGCCAGTGGATTATCGCGGATCACGCCGGCGTTGTTTACCAGCAGATCTATGCGCTCACCCCGATCGGCAATGCGCTCGACGGCCTGCGCACACGCGGCGGAGTCGCGGATGTCGAGTTGTTTGGCGGTCACCGCGTGGCCGGCAGCAGCAGCCGCCGCCACGACTTCCTGGGCCGCCGCCGCATTGTCGCGGTAGAAAAACGTCACGTCGGCGCCGTCGTGCGCCAGCAGTTCGACCACCGCACGGCCGATGCCGCGACTACCTCCGGTGACGATCACCGTGCGGCCGGCCAAGCCCGAAGGTTGCGGCAATCCCATCGTCAACCCGAAATCGAAAAACCGCCGTCGACCACCAGCGTATGGCCGTTGATCATCGCGGCCTCGGGCAGACACAAGAGGTACACGGCGTCGGCGACGTTGGCCGTCGTGAGCACCGGCCCCGCCGGCGTGCGCGCGGAAAAATTGGCGAGCAATTCTTCGCGATTGGGGAAATGGGCCAGCGCATCGGTATCCACGACGCCGGCGCTGACCACATTGACCCGTATGCCGCGAGGACCGAGTTCCTGCGCCAGTGCACGCGCCAGAGCTTCGAGCGCCGCCTTGGACGCGCCGATGAAGCCGTAGCCGGGCATCGCGCGCTGCGCTCCGAGGCTGGACAGCGCGATGACGCGTCCGCCGCCTTCCATCAGTGGCAGCGCCCGTTGCGTGAGCAAGTTCAACGCGAGCGCATTCGTTTCGAGGCACCAGCGCCAATGCTTGAGGGTCATTTCCACTGCCGGCTTCAGTACCCCGCTGGCAGCGTTGGACACGAGGATGTCGAGACGGTCGAAATGGTTGCGCAACTCGGTGAAGATTTCGTCGACGCTGTCGGGTATGCCGACGCTACCCTGAATTGCCACGGCGCGCCGCCCGATCGCGCGCAATTCGACGCACAAAGCCTCGGCTTCGTCGGCGCTGTTGTAGTAGTTGACCGCGACGTCACAGCCCGCCTGTGCGAGCTTGGTGGCGATTGCACGGCCAATGCCGCGCGCGCCGCCGGTGACCAGCCCCACTTTGCCTGCCAAAACACCTGCCATGTTCGAGGGTCCGGTTTGCGTTCATGCCCGTTCACCCGGCAGCAACGCGGCCCGTGGCGAGCAAAACCGCTATTCTACCGTTCCCGGCACCGGCTACCGGACCGCCGCTTGGCCAGCGCGCAGCGAACGCTGGGCTTCGAGCGCCCAGTGCTTCTTGACACTCCACCAGACGTCGGCTGCCCACTGCAAATTCGGACCGGCAGAGGGCGGCGGCGGACCGGGTGCCACGTCCGGGCGATAGGCATCAATCCAGGCCCGCGCGTCAGGATCGGCGGCAAAGTCCGCCGTCACCGGCACCAGCACGTGACTGTTGGCCGCCGATAACGTCACGTTGCGGACATGCGCCGTACCAGCACTTACATAGCGCCCCGTGGTCGGCAGTGTCCACGCCCACAGATCGACGCCGATCGTGTAACCGGTGAAATTCTCCACCGTGTCAGGAATCGTGTGCAGTCGATCGAGAAGACTCCACTGGTTGGGCAGCAAAAACGCCGCACCTCCCGCCCCCACGGCCGACACATAGTCGAGCGACAGGCCAACCACCGGACGCTCGCGACCCGTGCCTGGATCGCGCACACTGGTTCGACCCTCGGCAAAATCCGTCAGGGGATTCCACACCGGCACGTCCGCGGCGTACGCGCCCGCGAATACATACAACACCTTGATGGCCTGCATTCCGCCCTGACTGTGGCCAATCAGCATCGGCGGCATCCGGTCGTGCTCGTAGTACCACGCGGCGATGCCGGCCAGCCGCTCGGCATCGGCATAGGGACTGTAGGACCAATCCCCCGATCGAGGATCGCGAATCTTTTCTTCCGGATAGCCCATGCCGACCAAAAAATTGCCAAACGACGTCATCGACAGATGGACGGGAAAGATGCCGCCATGCAGCAGCATGATCCGGGGAACGGGGCCGTGACGTAGAACTTGTTGGACATCGGCGTCGGAAATGCGGTCCGGATCGAGCGCCATGATGCGCGCGGCCAGCGCCTTGTCCACATGCGGCGGCAGCGGCGTGGCGACGTTGGTTACGGTGAGCGGCATCCAGCCGCAACCACCCAGAACCAACAACGAAAGGGCCAGGAAACAATACCGAAAACGCGTCATGTTCCGAACCAGGATGGGAACCAGGACCACTCAGCGCTACTTTCGCTTGAATCGCGCGACCCTAGAGAGAATCTGCGCATGCGACGAGCGCCGCCCCTATTCTAACGACATCATCGCGCCGAAACGCTGCCGTTCGGTAGCTGATGCCGATACGCAGATTATCGCCCACCGCCGCGGGGGTCACGACTAAAGGCGAGAACGGGCCGGTGGAGCCTGCGCGCAGATAGCGCGTGATTGCGGCGGTTCCCGGCGCATCGCGCCACAGATTGTCGACGTTCAACATCGTCATGCCGGCCCACACCGGGTAATTCTTGGCATACATCTGTTTGCGTTGGTGCGGCTGCATATAGCGCCATGCCAGACCGCCAAACGCAATTGCATACAACGTTTGCAGATACAGCTTGCGTCGCTTGATCCGTTGCGTCTGCGCGTGGATGTCAGTGGCAACCTCGCGCAGGTGCATGCCGGCCGGCATCGGGTGCGACACCAGGAATGAACTCAAAAACTGGCCAAAGGCGCGCTCGGGGCCCGGCGCCACTTCACGTCGAATGTTGAAGACCGACGCAATTGCGATTTCATGGCGCCGCTGGTGCATGTCGCGACCCTCGATTTCCGGCGCCACGGCTTTCAGAAGCATAGCCACCATCAGATCATTCTGCGTCACGCCCCACGCGTTGGCCGTGCGCTTGATCGCGACGTAGGCGGCAGGTGCAACCGCAAGCGACACATACGCGTTCTCGCCGGCATCACCATACGGATATCGGGGCCGAATAGACCGCCGCGCCCGCAGAATCATGGCGGGCAACCAGAATTGCCCGAAATAAAACGCCAGAGCGTTGCGCAGGAAGAGTTTTGCATAGCCGCGCGGATGGACATCGGGCGGCGAAGACGCGATCGCGGTGCCCGCGTATCGCGCGGCGATGCCTTTCAACAAGACCACGATCGAATCGCCGCCGGCGATGAAGTGATCGTAGGCAATGCCCAGATAAAACGTCGTTGCCCCAGGTAGCGCAAAAAAGCGAAAGGGATCGAATCCACCGCTGACCGGAAACGGCAGGTTCAATTGCCGCGACATTTCCACATCCAGTGCTGCTTCGGGGTCGGGGCCAGGCGCCACGATCGTAAGGTCCGGATGCGCCGGACCACCGCGATATTCGAAGCGGCGCGACGCCACGTCGAGGACAAGGCCGGTCAAGCCCTGCTCGGTCACGTGCTCGGCGATAGCGCGTTGCAGTCGTGCCGCATCGAATGGCAGCGGCAATTCGGCCACGTGAACTGCATTATAGGGATGCAGTTCGCGCCATCGCAGCATCGCGGCCTGGAATAAATTGAGACGCCCTCGCATGTCAGCTCGCCTTGCGCAGGCGCAGCCTGCCCAGCACTGCCAACGGATGGCGTGCGAACAGGCACCGGGGAACGCCGGGAAGTCCGGAAAACATGCAGTGTGAAGCCTTGGATTGAGAAAACGGCGATGGGTCGAGGCCGCGCATTATCGCAGCATCGGACAAATCGACTGGCTAGGTCCGGTTAACACTTTTTGCGCAGGAGCGGCGCGGCACGAATCGGCCGGTACGCGCGAGGTATTGCGCGTAGGCCTCGCCATGGTGGGCCAACAGGTGCCGCTCCTCGTTGCGGGCTTTCATCAGCATTAGCGCGATATGCGTCGCGCCGACCACAATCATCCACAGCGTCGGCAAGATCACCATCGTGCACGCCATCAACAAAATCGAAAATGCATAGATCGGGTGACGAATCCGCGCAAACAGGCCGTCGGTGATGAGGGGTTGCGCCGGCTCGCCAGTGACTGCCATTCGCCAATCCTTGCCCATGCGGGCCCAGCACTTGATCGTGGCGGCCAGGCTCAAAACCGCCACGATTGCCGCCAAGCCCCGGGCCACCGGCATCCATGCCGAATCCCCGGACCAGGCCGGTACTGCAAAGTCGGTCTCGGG
>JBDTTY010000131.1:0-7071 GCA_040007975.1 Betaproteobacteria bacterium
CTCGCCAAGGACATCGTCCAAACCGCCCAGGACAATGGCAACTTCAAGACGCTTGTTGTCGCGTTGACCGAAGCCGGACTTGTGGATACGTTGAAAGGCAAGGGTCCGTACACAGTCTTTGCGCCAACGGACGCCGCGTTCGCCAAGATTCCCAAGGATCAACTCGACGCGCTGCTGAATGACAAGGCAAAACTTACCAAAGTGCTGACCTATCACGTCGTATCCGGTTCGGTGATGGCCAAGGACGTGAAACCAGGCGCTGTCAAGACAGTCGAAGGTGCATCGTTCATGGTCAAAGCCGATGGCGGCAAGGTGATGATCGATAACGCGATCGTGACGGCCACCGATATCCAGACCGATAACGGCATCATCCACGTCATCGACACGGTAATCCTGCCGAAGTCCTGAACGCAATCGCATTGAACGTCGCTTCCCGTGCCAAGAGGCGCGGGAAACGACGTCCTCGAACCCCTTGTTTCGCGCCGTAGGCCCACGCCAGAGGAATCCAGCGAGACGCTGGTTACGCGCCTCGTAGCACGACGCGTGCGTTAGGCCCAGCCATCGCAGCCGATGGCGGGCGAGGACGCAACGCGGCCAGACAAATTCGGACGCTGACTCCTGCGGGGACTGCCGAGCGTTTCCGCACACGCGGCCCGCTCGGTTCGCGTATATTTCCGCTTCGGGCGCAACGCGCCGCATGGGCGAAATTCTCCGCGCTCACTCCCGTCATGCAGCTACAAGACATTCGCGTCGTCGACCTGTCACGGATTCTGTCCGGACCTTTCTGTTCGATGTTTCTCGCGGACATGGGCGCGGAAGTCATCAAGATCGAGGATGTCGATGACGGCGATCCGGTGCGCAAGCAAGGGGTAATGCGCAATGGCTTCAGCCTTTACTTCGCATCGTTCAATCGCAACAAGCGGTCGCTGACACTTGACCTGCGCACCGTTGAAGGCAAGGAGATCCTGCGCAAATTGTTGGCCACCGCGGACGTGGTGCTCGACAATTTTCGACCCGGCGTCATGGAGAGGATCGGTTTGAGCCGCGAGCAATTGCAACAGATCAAACCCGACATCGTCAGTTGCCATATCACCGGTTTTGGTCTCGACGGCCCGTACCGCGATCGGCCGTCGTTCGACTTCATTGCGCAGGCGATGAGCGGCTTCATGAGTGTCAACGGCGCCGAAGGCGCCGCCCCCTCGCGCGCGGCACCGCCGATGTCCGACCTGATCGCCGGCGCCTACGCCGCGATGGGTATTTGCGCGGCACTCGTGCGCCGTGAGCGCACCGGCCTCGGCGAAGAAGTGGCCACCAGTCTCACCGACAGCATGGTGGCCAATCTCGCCTTTCTGGCGTCGCACTATTTTGAAACGGGCGAACAGCCGCTGCGTACCGGCAACGACCACGCGCTGGTTGCGCCGTATGGCCTGTTTGATGCTGCCGACGGCGAAGTGGCCATCGCGCCGTCCAACGACCAGATCTACTACAAGCTGCTGGCCGCCCTCGGTCTCGATCACTTGCGCACGCACGCTGACTTCCTGACCAACCGCGATCGCTTCGAGCGCCGGACAGCGATCAATGCACTGATCAACAATGAAACACGCAAGCGGCCAATCGCGCACTGGCTCGACGTATTGAACGCTGCCGGTGTGCCCTGTGGTCGCGTGATGGGATTGAAGGAGGTGTTCGATGACCCGCAGATCCGGCATCAGCAGATGAAGATGACCATCGATCATCCCGTGCACGGACCACTCGATGTGTTGGGATTCCCGATCAAATTCACGGATGATCCGTGCCGAGTGTACCGCGTGCCGCCCGATCTCGGCGTCGACACCGATCAGCTGTTGGGCGAACTGGGCTACAGCGAGCAAGCGATTGCGCAATTGCGCACACAACGCACCGTTTAGCCGCGGTCGCCACGGCCTCTGGCGTCACTCCGGTACACTTTGACTGACAGGCGCAGAGAATCCCACGTCAAGAGAAATGCCATGACTTCCATGTCCGCCAGCACCACACGACCGCGCGTTTCGATCACCGAAGTCGGCACGCGCGATGGGTTTCAGGTCGAGGCCCGCTTCATCCCCACCGCGGTCAAGGCCGGCGTCATCGACGCACTGATCGCTGCCGGCATCCGTCACCTCGAGGCAACTTCCTTTGTCAGCCCGCGTGCGGTGCCGCAACTTGCCGACGCGCAGGACCTGATGTTGCTCGTGCGGCGTCGCGCCGACGCGCATTTTGCCGCGTTGGTGCCCAACGCCCGCGGCGCCGAGCGCGCACTGGGTGCGAGCGTCGACGAGATGGTCTGCTTTGTCTCGGCCAGCGAAACGCACAATCATGCCAATCTCAACGCATCCGTCGAGCGTTCGCTAGCCAATGTCGCGGAAATCGCGGGTATCGCGCGCGGCCAGGTACCGCTACGCGGCGCGGTCGCGTGCGCCTTCGGTTGCCCGTTTGAAGGCGACGTGTCCGTTGATGCCGTGTTGCGAATCGTGGACGCCTACGCGCGGCAGGGTATTGACCGGTTGACCATGGGCGACACCACCGGGATGGCTACACCGCCCACCGTGACGCGGCTGGTCGAGGCCCTCACCATGCGCTTTCCGGACCAGCGTATCGCTTTGCATTTTCACAATACGCGGGGCGTCGGCCTTGCCAACGTGATGCAGGGGCTCGCACTTGGCGTGCGCGAATACGAATCGTCGATTGCAGGGCTGGGCGGATGCCCGTTTGCACCGGGCGCCACCGGCAACATTTGCACCGAAGATCTCGTGTATTTGCTTGAGGAATCGGGCTACGACACCGGCGTGGATCTTGACGCGTTGATCGCGGTGGCGCAGCACGTTGAAGAGATCATCGGGCGACCACTGCCGGGTCAGGTGATGAAAGCCGGCCCACGGCTGCGCAAATATTCGGTCAACAACGCGCGCCGCGCGGTGGGGTAACGCCGCCGACGACGCGGTAGCACCCTGACCAACAACCATTGATCGCTACAACAGGAAATGAATATGACCCGCTTGCTGATTGCCTTGCTGTCCATCGTCGCATTTGCCAGCCCCGTGCAAGCGCAATCGGCGTGGCCAGGCAAACCGATACGGCTGATCGTGCCATTCACACCTGGGGGTGGCACCGACTTCGTATCGCGACTGGTGGCGACAGAACTCGCCAAATCCACCGGCTGGACCGTCATCGTGGACAACAAGGCCGGAGCCGGCGGCACGATCGGCCTCATCGAAGCAGCGCGTGCGGCTCCGGACGGCTACGACATCGTGATGGGTCAGGCCGACAACGTGATCATCGCGCCTGCACTCATGAAAAACATGTCGATCGACCCGGTCAAAGACCTCACGCCGGTCATGCTGGTGGCGAGTTCACCGTTTTTGCTGATGGGCGGTGTCAACTCGAAGTACAAGACGATGACCGAGGTGATCAACGCCGCCAAGGCATCGCCAACGGCGATCACATACGGCACCGCGGGCGCGGGCACCTTTCCGCATCTCGCGGTTGAATTGCTACAAAAGGAAGGCCATTTCCAGATGGTGCAAGTGCCGTACAAAGGTGCTGCGCCAGCGATCACGGACCTGCTCGGCGGACACATTGAGATCGCCGCACTGTCGATCGCGTCGGGTATGCCGCATATTCAGGCCGGCAAACTGCGCGGCCTGGCCGTCACGTCGGCCAAGCGCAACCCGGCATTGCCCGATGTACCGACTTTGGCTGAATTGGGTTACAAGGACTTCGACGCCAGTGGCTGGCTCGGCATCTTTGTTCCCAATGGCGTGCCTCCTGCGATCGTGGCGCGGTTGAACAGCGAACTATCGAAGGTCATGCAGAATCCCGAGGTACGCAAGTCGCTGATCGCGCAAGGCGTCGAAGCACGCACCAGTACGTCCGATGAATTTGGCGCGATGGTGCGCAGCGAGTCGACCAAGTGGCGCAAGATCATTGAAACCGCCGGCATCAAGCCGGAGTGACCTGCTGCGGTACCGTTCGCGTGCAAATCCCATGACCCCGATACGACACGTTCTGGTCACGTTGCATCTTCCCGTGGAAGTGCAAGCGGTATTGCGTGCGGCGTTCGAGATCGACTACGCGCCTGATCTCGCGCTTGACTCCGCGGATGCGACCACCCGCCTGCAGCATGCGGACGCGCTGGTGGTGTCCGCAACCAAGGATCGCCTGGATGCGCCGTTGATCGCTTCGTTGCCATCAGACATCCGCGGCATCGCCACGTATTCGATCGGTCACGAGCACATCGATCTCGAGGCCGCACGAAAGCGCAACATCGCCGTGTTCGCCACCCCCGACGTGCTGTCCGATGCCTGTGCCGAAGTGGGCATGCTGTTGTTGCTTGGCGCGGCCCGTCGGGTCACGGAAAGTATCGCCTTGTTGCGCAGTGGACGTTGGTCCGGATGGTCGCCCACGCAACTCAACGGCAACGGACTATCAGGCAAGGCGTTGGGCATCATCGGCATGGGCCGCATTGGTCGCGCCGTCGCCCATCGCGCCAAGGCGTTCGGCATGTCAATCCACTACGCCAATCGCTCGCGACTCGCCCCTGCGCTGGAGGACGGCGCCATGCATCATGCGAATGCCGAAGATATGCTTCGCGTGTCGCAGTTCTTGCTGCTCGCGTGTCCCGTCACACCGGCAACACGGGGCTTTATTGATGCCCGTCGGCTGCAGTTGCTGCCGCGAGGAGCGATCGTCGCCAACATCGGGCGAGGCGCATTGGTGATCGATGCCGATCTGGTCGCGGCACTGACTTCCGGCCATGTAGCCGCAGCGGGACTCGATGTATTCGATGGCGAGCCCGATATCTTTCCCGGCTACCACGATTTGCCCAACGTCTTCATGCTGCCGCATATCGGCAGCTCGACGATCGAGGCGCGTATCGCGATGGGGGACATCGTGGTGGAGGGACTGCGGCAATTCAATGCGGGTGCGGTGCCGACCAACCGCATTGCATGATAGGCGCCCCCGCACACCACGGACTTCTTATGCCATGACCGATGTGCCACCGTCGCCGCACACCGCAACGCCGCTTGTCACGGCGTCACCGATCGTGCTGAACAGTCTGCGCCCCTCCGATCCGTTCCGCTGGCTCGCTGCCGGCTGGCGCGATTTCCGGCGCGCCCCCGTCATCGGGCTTTTTTACGGCGCGTGTTTTGCCGTGATGGGTTGGCTGTTGCTCAAGGCATTCCAGAACGCACCCGCGTGGACGATTGCCCTGTCAGCCGGATTTCTGCTGGTCGGGCCCTTCATGTGCCTCGGACTGTATGACGTGAGTCGCAAAATCGAACGTGGCGAACAGCCCGATTTCGGCGCCTCGCTGACCGCATGGGACACCCGCGTGGGGACGATGGCGATCTTCGGCACCGCGCTCCTGATTCTGGAAATGATCTGGGCCCGCGCGTCCTTGGTGGTATTTGCACTGAGCTTCGACGGCATGCCCGACTTCAAGGGTTCGCTGCTCGCCATGCTCAATCCCGAGAACCTCGCGTTCATTGTTGCCTATGTGGCGGTGGGCGGCCTGTTTGCCGGCATCATCTTTGCGTTCAGTGTGGTGTCGATCCCGATGATTCTCGATCGTCAGACCGATGCGATCACCGCCGGGCTGACCAGCTTTCGCCTGTGCCTGACGCAGACGCGCGTGATGCTGTTGTGGGGCGCGCTGGTCACCGTGCTGGTGGTGATTGCGTTGTTGCCGGCGTTTCTAGGATTGCTGGTGATCGGTCCGGTGTTGGGCCATGCGTCGTGGCATGCGTATCGCGCGGCAGTGGCGCCCAGCATGCAAGGCGAACCGACGGTGCAATGATTGCGGCGGCGTGAAGGCTTGGCGTCGAGTGCCGCGTTACCTTCGCACAATTGCTACTGCACCGCGCACATCGCAACCGCCTGCGGACCATAGCCTTCCGCGTAGTAGCCCTTTGCCAGCATCTGATTGCGAATCGCGATACTTGTCGTGTAGCGGTGATTGGTGTCCGCACGCTGGTTCCACAGCCGGTAGACCGGCGTGTCGCCTTCCGGACAAGCGCCAACGGTGGAAGGCAGATCGATGTGGAAAACGTCGGGAGCCTCATACGCAAAGTACGGAAATTGCGTGCGGACCTTCGCGCACTCAACCGTCGATGCCGAGAAGAAATGCGAGTCCCCGTAGGACGGTGGAAGATAGAAGCGGCATACCGGGCTGGTACCGCCAGTGGCGCGAGCATAGGCATTGAACGATTGCCCGGTGCGCCTCCAACCCGGAAATTTTCCGGCGTCTAGCGCGCTGATCTCGAGCGGCGCAGCGCTCACGAAATAGTGATCGAGTGTCGCGTTGTAGTACTCGATGACCGATGCCGTCGGCACCGCAACCTGACGCACGACCTCCTTGATCGCATAAAACGCGTTGACGATACCGGCGCCGCATGCGCCGGTGGTTCGACAGATCGACGTAGTCGCAAAGTAGGACGATGTATCCGCCATGATCGATTTGATCTGCGCCGGCGTGAGATCGGGATTGATCGATAGCATCAGTGACGCCACGCCCGCAACGTGCGGCGTGGCCTGGCTGGTGCCGTTGTAGGCGAGGTAGGTTGCGAATTCGGGGCCTTTGGAGCCGGTGTTGGCAGTGGACCAGATGCCCCAGCGGTCGCCATACCGCGACTGGTCGCCGCCCGGCGCAGCGATGTCGACATACACGCTGTAGTTGCTGTAACTGGCGAGGAATCCGTAGGGGTCCGTGGCGGCCACCGTGCTGACGCCATAGCAGCCCGCCGGGGAATATCCTTCAATGTCGTCGCTTTCGTTGCCTGCGGCAACAGCGATGAACACGCCTTGGGCCAGCACCTCGTCGATGGCGGATTGATACTGCTCGTCGCACGCACCTTTGCCGCCCAGACTCATGTTGATGACGCGGGCTGGATTCTGATTGAGCGGCACACCGGGCACCGGCAAACCTGCAGCCCATTGCATGCCTTCGAGAATGTCGCTATTGCTGCCGCCACAGGAGCCGAGCACACGGACCGGCAGGATCTGCGCATACCAGTTGATGCCGGCAATCCCTTTGGCGTTGTCGCTGGCGGCCGC